>NZ_QRMX01000032.1:0-19533 GCF_003472805.1 Acidaminococcus sp. AM05-11
CCCAACACCCTGATTCCATAAAAAGGAGTCCCGTCTGGTCGCTGGTATTCCAGGTCATAGCGGAAGGACGGAGAACCCAGACTGCCGTGGCTGCGGAGAGTGATGCCATAAGGAAAACAATCCGGCAGTTCCAGGATTTCTGAAATTTCCGGATCCAGTTCCACGGCCTGTCCATGGGGCAGCAGGAATCCATCTGTTTTCTCCTCCACTTTTCCTTCAGAAACCAGGATTTCCAATTGTCCCTGTATCAGCGGCCAGTCTCCTGTAGATTCTGTTTGAACACAAGGGTAAAAATATCCGTTCTCTTGTGCTGTCCAAAAACGGTGGTTGGTCATTATTCTACCTCCATCGGCTTTCTTTGGGCCGTACCCCGCAGTGTCTCCGAACCCAGTCATTGACCTTCCGCTGCCAGGAACCGGTTTCTGAACTGGAATGGACGAATTCTTCCTCAATATTGGAAGCCTGTGTAACGTCCGTATAAGAAAATCCTTTATACGTATATTTTGCCTGATAAAAAGGCAGAGGCTCTTTTCCTCTTTTCCAAACTCTCAGTTTGCCATTGTGGCTGGCCTCAATAAAAACGTAATCCCCAATACTGAACATCAGCAGACTCCTCAGGGAATCTCCGGAACCGTTCAACCGTCCAAAGCCCATACCCTGTTTGGCCAGATCCATCTGCCTGGCAATCTGTTCTGCTTCGGGCCCCAGAAATACCCTGGTATAGTACATGGCATCCAGATATTTTTCCCAAAAACTTTTACGGTATTTCCACATGTTTTCCGATGTGGCAACCTGCCGTACTGTCTTGGAAATAATGGTAAAGAACAGGTTCAGATCGTTCTTTTTCAGCCAGGCCAGGAAAATCTCCTGGGCCTTTTCATCCACATCCACCCAGTTCAGCCTAGACCCCGGGTCCCGGGGATCTCCCAGCGCCTGTAGCAGCAGGATCCGTACTTCTTTTTCCCGATTTCCGTCACTGGACCGGTCCGTCAGGTAAATTATCTTTTCGGCAGCAAAAGGGACCATATTCTCACAGGCCTTGTCCTCACAGATTTCTTTCAATACGCCGAACAGGTCATCCCAGTCGTCCTCTTCCTCCAGCTGGAAAAAATCCTTGACAGCCCACTGGGCAAATGCCCCATACCACAGGTTCACAGGCCAGCAGAATTCTTCCAATGCTTTATGGAAACTCCGCCGGTTCTGGATTTCCCGGGTCAGCAGCTTATGGCCATTGGGTTTCAGCAGTTGCTTCCGGTTCCGGAGATACAGCACCGACTTCAACAGTTCTGGGTCTTTCTGAAGGAAAAGAGAAATGCATTTCTGCAGCCGTTCTCCCTTGTATGGCTGTCCGTATACAGTAAAATAAGCAAATACCAGATTTCGGAAGGTATTCCGCCGGACGGAACGACGAACCCCATTCCCTATGGCCTGCAGGATGTCCTGGAGCAGTACTTCATAAAAGCGGGGCTTTTCCTTCCTGTCCCGGGTGAGCAGCACCGGCAGAAAAGGGATTTCCCGTCTCAAGTCCAGCACCACTTTCCGGTTCTTTTCCTGATTTTTCACCTTGGCATACAGCTCTTCCATGGTCACCGGATCCAGGGCTGGCCGGCTGCAGGAGCTGGATACGGTCTTTTTTATCCATTTTTCCAGTTCCACGGGCCTACCTGGATGCAGACATACATCAGGCAGGCGGATTTTGAAAGATTTCAGCCGTTCCAGGCTGTGCAGCAACGACTTATCCATGGCTGCCTCCGGAAGGCTTTTCCCCAGGATCCTGGGGCGGCATCATAACAAACCGGATATCGATCCGCCGATTGGCGGCCCGTCCCGCCTCTGAATTGGGATCCAGACCATTTTCCCGGACAGGCCGGGTTTCCGCATAGCCAGAACAGGAGAAGATAGGTTCTCCCCGGGGATTCACCAGCCAGTTGAATTCCGGTACATCGTTCCGCATCAAATTCCAGGTGTTGATGGCCCGCTGGGTGGAAAGCTCCCAGTTGGATTGGAAAAATTCGTTGTGGATGGGCACATTGTCCGTATGGCCTTCGATAAAGACCGTTTCCAGGGCTTCCCGATATTCCGGCCGGGTCATGGTTTTCAGCAGGGACTGGCTCAGCTTGCTGACCGCTGCCTGCCCCTGTTCTTTGATATTGGCTTCCCCAGATTCAAACAGCACACTTTCCGGGATCCGCAGCACCCCCTGCTTGGTGTCAATCCTCACCTGGAGGCCTTGGGCCTGGAGGTCCTTCCCCACATCCTTCAGCAGCTGATTCCGCAATTCCGTATTCCCGGTATATTTGTTAGTCACCGTCTCGAAATTCAGCATGAAATAGCACAGAGCCAGGATAAAGATACTCAGGAGCCCTGCCATCAGGTCACTGACAGAAGTGGTAAAAGCATCACCGCTCTGTTGGGCTTTTTCTTCTTTCTTTTTCTTCCACATTCAGGTTTCTCCTTAGTGCCGTCTGTTCTTGTCCATGGCATCGGACAGATCCTGGATGGAATCACTCAGACTCTTGTTGATGATAGACACAGAATCCATGGCCTCTTTGATGCTCTTGTCGTACTGGCCAAGAGTTTCAGACAGCCATTTGCTGGTAGAAGTATTGTACTGTTCCAGAGTTCGGGCCAACGTATCCGTAGCTTCCCGCATTTCCCGGCTTACCCCCTGGAAAGTCTGCTGATAGTTTTCCCAGGCGCTGCGCATGGTACTCATGGAATCCCGGATCAGTTCCAGATCTTTCTGACTGCTCTGGCTGGCCAGGACCAGTTTCTGGACATTCTGGTCCACATGGCTGTTGAACTGATTGCTGGCGCTGACCACCAGGTTCAGCTGGCTGCCCAGCGTATCCGCCACTTTCTGCATGGGCGTGCTGGCCTGGGCAAATTTGTCCGCAGTTTTCCCTGCCGAAGCCATGATTTCCCGGTTGTGCCCCAGCATTTCCTTCAGCCCGGACATGTAAGAATCCATGGTACGGTTCCGTTCCTGCATATCGGTCTGGAGCTGTTTCAGCACTTCCAAAACGGATTCTTTCATATTGGCTGTCACCTGGATCATTTCGTCTCTCTGGGTCCGGGTGCTCTGGCTCATGGTGTCAGTAATCTCCTGGATGGTTCCCTTGGTGGCTTCCGTAGTCTGGAGCAAGGCCTGGTTGGCTGTCCGGCCAGCTTCCACCATCTGATCCAGAGCTGCTTTCAGATTGGTGTTCATCTCTTCCACCAACTGCTTCATAGCCGCCTGACTGGCATCGCTGGTAGTGGCCTGTTTCTGGATATTGGCGTCCATGGCTTCGTTCAGCTTGGTCACCATCATCTCTACAGACCCCTGGAGCCGAGCGGTATTTTCCGCATTCAGCCGTTCAGAGACTTCCATCATATTGCCCATTTTCCCCTGGAAATCCTGGAGGGTCACAGCCAGGCCCTGGATCTGGTCCCCGGCCCCCTGTTCAATGGATTTGGACAGGGTATCCCCGGCGCTGGAACCCAGTTTGTCAATGGACTGGTTCAAATCCTGGAATACCGGTTCCAGACTGTTGGTAAAGGATTCCGTCAGATTATTTTTCAGCGCCACATCGATACTCTGGCTGAGCTTTACAAACATGTCTTCCAGACGGCCCACCAGTTCCCCATTCAGTTCTCGCATGGCATCCGTCTGTTCTTCCGCCTGTTCCGCCTGATTGGACAAGAATTCTTCCAGACTCTTGGAAGGGAAAAGGGTATTGAGCTGATCGATCAGAGTGGCCAGTTTTTTGGTGTAAGGGCGGTAGATCCAGTTATCAAGGAGGTTGTACCCCAGTGCCAGGATAAGGCCGACCACAGAAGTCAGGAAGGCCGTCTTCGTCCCGCTGAGCAGGACTTCAATCCCGCTTTTCATGGTTTCTACATTGCCCAGGTCGATGCCGCTGATACCCACGGTGATTCCGGCAAAAGTTCCCAAAAGCCCCAAGCCGGTAAAGATTCCCGGTATGGCGCGAAACAGATCCAAAGGCAGGTTCTCCAGCAAAGTCCGGTCGTTATAAAAAGCCTCCGGGTCCTGGGTCATCAGCACCCCTTCTGCTTTACTTTTAAACAGCGTCCGTTCAAATTTCTTCCAAATCGAATCATACGGGGCCTGCCCCATTTCTGCCTGAAGATTGCCGTAATTTTCCCTGATGGATTCCCGAGAATAATTCTGTAAAACAGAAATAATCTGTTCCACAGAAGAACCAGCTTTACTGATTCTGAAAAACCAACGAAAACAGAAACCTGCACCTATAATAAATAATAAATAGAAAAAATCTGAAATCCAAGACAGCCAATTCCCCATGAAAATTTCCTCACCTTCATTTTTGTTTATTCATAGCAGATAAATTTATTATACACGGAAATGACTATTTTTTCTCTTTTATTCTATCTTTCTGACAAACATCCGATTGAAAAGGGCAGAACTTCCCTTTTTAGCAATCCATGTCCTGGACCCTTCCAGGATTACTCAATCCAACTTTTTAAATTTTTTATCTTCCCAGTCGTACAAATAACCCCTATAGCCAAAATCTCCGTAGTCCGCCTCCCCTGTTTTATGATTGCATCCGTTTCCAAGGATGATCAAGTACTGTTCTTTTCTTTCCCCTATGGAAAAAGCCTCAATTTTCGTCATCTGATTAGCCAGGAAATCCAATTTTTTTTGCTCTTTTTCTCCTCGCTCATCAGAATAATTATAGGCAATGACAATTTTTAATGGACATTTTACATGGATTAATTTCATCACTTCATCTGACCAGGCACGCTTGTCGTTCTCATGCTCAATGGCAATTTTCAAATCCCACAGGTGTGGTTTCAAATCAATACCGGCTTCTTCAGCCTCCTTTTTCATATCCTGAGAATGGGAGGTCCATCCTACTGCATCAATCCTGAAGTATTCGTTTTGAGGTGTACAGCCTGTCTCTTTGATGATTTCATTTATGATTTTTATAATCACAGATGTGTATTCTGCATTGTGTTTATAAATATCAAATAAATCCCGTCCCTCATAGTTTCGATTCTGCTCGATTGCTTTTAGGAACGTACCAAAAAAATCTTTTGCATCCATATCCATGTTTCCTTTTTTAATGAACATAAATTTTCTTCACTATTTTTTTGAAAAATTACATTGCTCTTGTAATTTTATCATGAGATAATCGTGTGCCTCTCTAGATCCCAGTGCCTCCGCTTTATGCAGCCAGTAGAGCGCTTTTTCATCAGACTGAGGGACTCCCCGTCCTTTATCATAGAGGATTCCCAGCCGGTATTGTGCACATTCTTCTCCTTGGGATGCCGCCTGCTGGAACCAATAGGCTGCCGACGCATAGGATTGGGGAAATCCGTCTCCCTCTTCATACCGTTCCCCCAAAGCATATTGAGCCAGTGCCGCTCCGCGAAGGGCGGCTGTTTCCAACCACTCCATCGCTTGCTCAAACGGGAAGTCATTTTCCTCGTCAGAAAACCAGATGCCTAGGAATTCCTGGGCTTCAACCATTCCCTGTTCGGCTGCTTTCTGGAACCACGCCGCAGGATCCGTGTTTTCCAAATGAAAGGGGTCATTTCCCCAAAGGAGTTCCCAGCCGATATTGTGCTGTGCTGGTGCATACTCTTGGGCGGCAGCCTGATAGTATTGCAGGAGTGCCTTATTTCTCCATTTCGCCTTTCCCATTCTCTCTTCTAAAGAATCATCATCTAAAAAGTAGTTCCCCATACATCGGATATACATTTCCCCCAAATGATTCTGGGCAGCGGCATATCCCTGGGCGGATCCCCGCCTAAACCATTTGATTGCTTGAAGGTCTGATTGGGCAACAGAAATTCCTTTGGAATAACACCATCCTAAGTAGTCTTGTGCATGACAAGCTCCTTTAGACGCTAAAATTTGAGCTTTTTTGAATACAAAAGGGTCTACTTTGGACTGCTTTTCCATCATCCGTAATGAAGCAATGACATCACCTCTTTGTGCTGCCCTTTGATAATAATTTTCTGCACATGCTTTATCAATGGATACAATACCATATCCGCCTTCGAAATACAGCCCCATAATGTATAATGCAACTGCATTATGGGCATTTGCCTCCTGTTGAACAGCATAAAAAGCCTGTTTCTTATCCATCCTCAAAAAACAGGAAAAAGTATCAACTATCTGTTGATAGTATTTTTCAACATCCATACAGCCTCCTGCTATTCTTGAATCAGCCAAACATACAGAAATAATTCAAACGCAGCCCAGTCTTGCTTCTATACCTATTCTCTATCATTTAAATCTTCTTACTTCCCCTTTTGTTTAATTACCACTGCTGCCCTTTTCCTGATTTGATTATACTATATTTAGTGTATAATTTTTAGGACAGTTAATCCGTATTCAATCTTGTTCACTTTTCTATCTTTTCTTAAGCTAAGGGATGATTGCACCATACGTGCAACACCCCCATTTCCAGTTGTCCCCGCTCCTCAAAGGCTGAAGAGGTAGGCGGGGACTTTTTCGTATTCGTTGCTCATGAGTTTCCGGCCGGACCCGTAAATCTCGGTCATTTCTTTCAAAGTGCATCCCATCTGGGTAAATGCCCAAGCTACCTGGATGGCGCTGGACCAGGTGGAGGAAAAAGTAAACTCTGTCACCCCAAATTCCCGGAAGGTTTTGAGGATCTTTTCCGGTTCCCGGCATGTCCCGGAAAGGTCCAACCGGCTGTTGCCATGCTTTTTCATGTCGCTGTAAAGCCGCATCATATCCCCGAAGGCTTCCCCCTCAGCCCGGACTTCCTGGAGAAGATCCTAGTAGGCATCCTGGCAAGCATCCATGGTTTTTGCGTCCCCGGCTTTTTCGGCTGCCTCGAACTTTCTTTCCAGTTCCTCGTTCCGCCCGTAGAATCTTTCGATCATTTCCATCTTCGTCATTGTTTTTTCCTCCTTGTGATTGTGTATCTTTGCCTTTTGGCATGTACATTAATCACTCTAAAGGCAGATAATAGCAAGCAAAATCTGTGTATTTATGCAAGTATACAAGAGAGAGAAACAGGGCCTTCGGGGCCCCGTTCCCTATCTGTAGCAACCTTCTTCAAGCGGCGTTTCTCCAGGCGGCGTTTCCAGTAAGATGTTTCAGCAGGTGCAGCCGGCAGGTCTTGAATTCATCTCCAATGAGCCCAAGCCGGAGCATCCAGCACCGGAAGGCATATTTTTCGTTGTCCGTCTCCGTCTTTCTGGCCGAGGCTTTCTTTTGGGTCAGGGCCTGATGGGCCACCGCCAGACAGAACTGGATGTATGCCTTGATTTTCCCAGCGTGGAGGGTACCGTTGAAAAGCCGGAACTCTACTGTCCCTTTGGTGAAAGTGGCGTGGAGGTTGAGCCCGTGGTACCGGCTGTTGTTGTAATGTTCATCCCGACCAAAGGGTGCCTGGATGTACCAGATGTCGGCAAATTCTGCCATGGTTCGGGGCTGCTTCTTGTTCAGTTCCCGGAGGAAGGTTTCATCTGTCTTCTGGCAGTATCTGGCTTCCCGGAGGGCGTCGATCTGGAGGGCATGGTAGATCATATCTTCCTTGCTGGCCACCAGGTTTACCAGGTTCCGCAGGGTTTTCGGGGTGAACTTCTCGGCTCCCACATGGATGTGGATCCCGCAGGAGGTGTTCACCAGGGCCCCGGCTTTTCTCAGGGTCCGTACCAGTTCCTGCAGCTTCGGGATGTCGTCGTAGGAAAGGATGGGGCTTACCACTTCCGTCCGGTAGTCCCGGGTGGCGCCCTCGATCTGGCCGCCCACCTTTCTCTGAGGTCGGATGCTGGAGTCGCTCATGGCTTTCCAGGTCCGTCCTTGGTTATCCAGGGCGGTGTAGGTATCGTAGGCTCCGCCTTCATAGGTGCCCCGTCCTGTTCCGAAGAAACCGGCCATCAGGTTGGCCGCCTTTTCTCTCGTAATCCCCGTCATTTCCATTTCAATCCCGAAGTGCAGTGTTTTCATCCTTCTCGTCATCCTTTCGCTAGGTTTGTGTGTTCTTTGGCATGTGTATATATCACTCTAAACGCACAGAATAGCAAGGGATTTTGAGAATAATTATTAATTATTTCGTGTCTTTATTCAGTTTTTGCACCTCATCCACCCCATGGATCACATTAAGGTGGGATCCGTTGTCCCAAACCACCAGGAGGGACCCCATATCATCTACGCCGGTCACCGTGCCTTTCGTCCCCAAAGGCGGTGCCTGGGGATCGTCCATCCGGGTAAGGCGTACCCGGGTTCCGGGAGGGTATTCCTGCTGTAGAAATTCCAGCAGCTCTTTATTGGGAAACCGCATCTTTTTTCCCTCCGTTCCGGAAGGCCGCTGACCCACTGAGCTTTTCCAGCAGGATCTTTCGGCAGTCCTTGTATTCCTTCCCGATAAAGCCCAGGCGCAGGAGGAAACACCGGAAGGCGTATTTCTCGTTGGGGACTTCATGTTCTTTGGCCGTGACCCGTTTGGCGTTCTTGGCAAACTGGCACAGGGCCTTCACCAGTCTGGAGTAGGCTTGGACCTTGGCGCCGTCCGCTTCGTGGAACCAGGGGAAGTTGATTTTTCCTTCGCTGCGGATGATGGTCAGGTCATCCGTCCCCAGGGCCTTTTTGAAAAGGCCGGCTTTAGAGGCCACCAGGTTCTGAAGTTTCTCGAAGTCTTCTTCCGTGAAATCGTCCGGAAAGGAAATGGTGAGGGTGTCGACTTTCTCAGGAGTTTCTTCCGGTTCCTGGGCTGTTTCAGGTTCCGTCCCTTCTTCCAGTTCAGCCGTTTCCTGGGAAAGTTCTGGTTCCGGGTTTGCATCCGGTTCTGCCGTTTCCTTTACGGGTTCTTGTTCCGGAGTTTCTTCCGTTGCTGCCTGTTCTGCAGCCGTTTCTTCTGGCTTGAATCCTCTGGCTTCCAGTTCTTTTACCACCTTCTGGAACAGTTCTCCGTCTTCACATTCCATGGCACCGTTTTTCCACACCATAATGCTGCCGATCCGGTAAGCCTTGGTGGGAAGAAAAAGGTACTTTGCCTTTTCTCCCGTAATGGCGCTGATGGCCTGGACCAGTTCTTTTCTCGCTGCACCTTGTCTGTTGTATTCGACCTTCATGATTGGTACCTCCTTAGGGTATTTTGGTACTGTTATTAATCACTCTAAAGGCGAATAATAGCAAGCAAAATGTAGCCCTTTTTGTTCTTTATTTTTCTCCGCCCACAACTTCCTGGTAGGTGTATGTTTTCCCATTTCGCAGGACGGTCACGCTGTCCTGCTCCCCTTCGTGGGAAGCCAGGTACCGCTTCACCGCCACATCCACGAACTTGGGTTCCAGCTCCACCCCATAACAGATCCGGCCCAGCTGGTCGCAGGCCGTGAGGGTGGAAGCAGACCCCAGGAATCCGTCCAGCACCACCCCGTTGATCTGGCTGCTCAGCTTGATCAGATAGGCCAGCATGGGCACCGGCTTACTGGAGGGGTGCCCGAAACCGTCCTCTTTGCTGTTCTTGATCCCGTCAAACTCAAAGACTGCTTTCTGTTTCTGGTCCCCGTACCAGTTGTGTTTTCCGTCTTTCCGCCACCCGAAGATAATGGGTTCCATGTTAAACTTCCAGTCGGTGCGCATAAAGGGGGCTTTGGGCTTTTTCCAGATCAGGCCAGCTCCCACTTTGAAACCGGCATCTTCGAAAGCGTCGTAAAAGACCCGGGCCTTCATGGTGGCGTAGAACACATAGATGGAGGCATCCAGGGCCATGGCATCATGAAAACAGGAGAAGGCTTTCTTCAGGAATTCATACCCATCCTGGTCGTTCAGGTCATCGTTCTTGATCTTCCCGGAGGTGCTTCGAAGGTTGACCAGGTACGGGGGATCCGTCAGCACCAGGTTGGGTTTCACCCCGTCCATGAGCTGAGCATAGGTTTCTGGCTTGGTGGAATCCCCGCACAGGACCCGGTGCTTTCCCAGCTGCCAGAGGTCCCCGTCTTTGGAGAACACCGGCTTCTGGAGTTCTTCTTCCACGTTGAAGTCGTCTTCTTTGGCTTCCGTTTCTTCATCGAAGATATGGGCAATTTCGTCATCGCTGAAGCCTGTGAGGCTCACATCGAAATCCGCTCCCTGGAGGGATTCGATTTCCACCCGCAGCATTTCTTCGTCCCATCCGGCATCCAGGGCCATCCGGTTGTCGGCCAGGATGTAGGCTTTCTTCTGGGCTTCAGTAAGGTAGTCCACCAGGACGCAGGGCACTTCCCGGATGCCTTCTTCCCGGGCTGCCATCACCCGGCCATGGCCAGCAATGATGTTCTTGTCCTTGTCGATGATCACCGGGTTGATGAACCCGAATTCCCGCAGGCTGGCCCGGAGCTTGTTAATCTGCTCCGGGGAATGGGTCCGGGCATTATTCACATAGGGGATCAGCTCATCGATGGGGATGAGCTTCATCTCTTTGGTCGTTTTCTCCATGCCATGTTTCTCCTTATAATCGCAGCAAGCCCCCTGCGGGCACCGTTCAGGTCCCCACAAAGGGCTTGTCCTCGTAATGTTTTGATCTGTTGTTTGGTGAGGGGATATCCCCTCAGCCGGGAAATGAATTCTCTTGCTGTCATGCTATACCTTCCGCGACCGCAGCAGCCGTTCCATCACGTCATCCTGGGGCGTGTTGCCGGCAAACTCCACGGAGCAGTTTTCCTTCACCACCTGGTAGATCTGATACCAGATCTGGTTCACCTGCTTCATGTAGTTCTGGCCCATGGTCACGTATGGAGAAGCAATGGCCGCATTGGTGGTGGGGTGCTTGGCCAGAAAGCCATATTCCGAAATGGCATGTTCGCACTGGATCCACCGGGATACCGCCATGGCGTACTGGCTGATCAGCTGGGGGCTCACCAGCTTTTCGCAGTGCCGGGCCTTCAGCCACAGCCAGGTTTCCCGGTAGATTTCTTCGGCTTCCAGTTTTCCGCCGTTCCGTTGCTTTTCCTTCATGTAGGCCTTGGGTTCCGGCATATCTTCTCCGGGAAGGTCCGCTCCTTCCGGCAGGTCCATCACCTTCAGAGGCCGCTTCCCCGGATTGTCCGGCAGCTTGTCCAGAAGGGCCCTGGGTTTCCGGCCCTGGCCGACCCGCAGTCCCCCTCTTTGGCTATTTTTCACACCCCCTTATTTCCATGGGTCAATACCCTTTTTGAAAACGCGTTTTTTTCGCGCGTGACCCCTCGCCCGTTCTGGCTTTCCGGGCTTCCAGAGATTCATACGCCCCCTGGGTATATCACTTTGTTTCAGATTTATCATTCTGATAGTCCGCTTTTTCTTGTGACTTTTTGGTGCCATCGATCTCCTCTTTGGGCATGAATCCTTGCGTGACAGGCTTTGCACAGGGCAATCAGGTTGTTCCAGTCGTGGGTCCCGCCTTCCGCCAGGGGCTTCTTGTGGTGGACTTCTTCCGCCACCACGTACCGGCCATTCTTCAGACACAGCTCACAGAGAGGATGGCTGGCCACGTAGGCATCCCGGATCTTCTTCCATGTCCTGCCGTACCGTTTCTTCGTACCAGAACTTCGCTCATACTTTTCGTACCGCTTGGCGATGATCTTCTGGTGCTTCTCACAGTACCGGCCGTCCGTCAGGTTCGGGCAGCCTGGGAAGGAACAGGGTCGTTTCGGTTTTCTCGGCACAGCTGCCATCTCCTTTCGGGCAACAAAAAAGCCCTGCAGATTTTCTCTGCAAGGCTACCCCACGATTGTATTTTCACAGGGTTTAACTTACAATAAAATAAGAAAGACAATGGGAAGGAGCGCACCTCATGAGTCTGGGTTACGGCGGTATCGCAAAAAAAGTAAATGAAGATAATACCTATGTGCTCTACGCATATGGTGCCTTCAACTGGAACCTCCCTGAATGCACGAACGATGATTACACACTTGATGGTTCTATCCTGATCCCAAAGAAATGTTTTGTCGGTCCAGAAATCCATCAAAAGATAAAGAAGATGCCATCTGGCAGGAAAAAGCTGGTTACTAAACCCGTCTATATTTCTTGTATTGATATAGTATGCAATGCAGTGGAAAAAGGTTTAATCGAAATAGATAACTCTCGATTCGCCTGGAAATTTTACTCAGATTCTGCCAACACAAAAGAGTTTGATTTCATAGCCCTTCGGCTTCTTGATAATGCTTTTAGGGAATATCAAGAAACGGGGAAGATTCCTGAAAAAGTCTACTCCCTTGCATAAAAAAAGCCTTGTAGGATTCTTACATCCTGCAAGGCTTCACTTTATTTCCTTTTCTCGTGAGTCTATCATACCACGAAGGGTCTATTGAATTCTAGTGTGTATCCACTGCATTTTCCTGCAATTCAATGCACTCCTCCAAAATTTTTTCAACGGCCGCCACCCCATCACTGTGGACGGCGTAGATCCACCGGATCCCTTTGCCCATGCTCCGGGCAATGTCCTCCCAGGCATCGAAGTGGATGTACCGGTCCCGGAGGACCAGCCGCTGGGCTTCGTCTTCCACCCGGTCGATGACCTGGCCAATCTCATACTTCAGGTCCACCAGCCGGTCCACTTCCCGGTTGTTTTCCTGCTCCCGCTCCCAGATCTTCTCGATGGTCCGGACGAAGGGGGCTTCCGTGGGCCGGTTGGGGTTGTGGCTTTCTTCCAGCCCGGCTGCTGAGATGCCCAGGCAAAGATGCCGGAGCTCGGCCACTTCCCGAAGATTGCTCTCTATTTTCTTATCCAGGTAGAATCCCTGTTGCAAGTACTCTTTCGCGTTCATGCTTTTCCCTCCAAATCCGCTTTGACGGCTTCAATGAGATCCGCCTGGGAACTGTCTTTCTTCTCCAGGGCCTTCAGTATCCGTTCGTCCATGGTGCCTTTCGTCACAATGTGCTGGACGATCACCGTCCGGCTGGTTTGTCCCTGCCGCCAGAGCCGGGCCACCGTCTGCTGGTAGAGTTCCAAACTCCAGGTGAGCCCGAACCAGATCAGGATGGACCCGCCCTGCTGCAGGTTGAGGCCGTGCCCGGCAGAAGCCGGATGGATCAGGGCCACCGGGATCTTCCCGGCGTTCCAGTCGGCAAAGTCCCTGCTCTCCTTCAGTTCCCTGGCTTCCATCCTCTGACAGATCCGTTCCCGGTCGTGCCGGAACCAGTAGGCCACAAGGACCGGCCGGCCATTGGCGCTTTCCACCAGGTCTTCCAGGGCATCAAGCTTTCGGTCATGGAGATGGATGGTCTTTCCGTCATCGGTGTAGATGGCTCCGTTGGCCATTTGGGTCAACTTCAGCGTAAGGGAAGCCGCATTGGCCGCCGTCACCTCGCCTCCCGGCAGTTCCAGCACCAGGGACTTTTTGAAGTCATTATACCGCTTCCGCTCCGAGTCCGAAAGATTGACCTCGGTTTTCACACGTACCAAATCCGGCATCTGCAAATAGTCTGTGGCCTTCATGGATACGGTGATGTCCGCGATCTTTTTGTAGATGGTGTCCTCTGCTCCCGGCAGGGGCTTGTAGGAAAACACCACCATCCCGTTCCGTTTGTCTGGCTGGAAGTAGATATTCCGGTACTGGCTGATGTATCTCCCCAGACGCTCTCCCATGTCCAGGAGCCGGAACTCCGCCCACAGGTCCATAAGGCCGTTGCCGCTGGGAGTCCCCGTGAGGCCCACGATCCGTTTCACCTTGGGCCGCAGGGCCTTCATGGCTTTGAACCGCTGGGCCTGCTGGTTCTTGAAAGAAGACAGTTCGTCCAGGACCACCATATCAAAATCCAGCCGGCAGTTCTTGCAAAGCCACACCAGGTTCTCCCGGTTCACGATGTAAAGGTCTGCTGGCTTCTGGAGAGCCCGCCGCCGTTCCGTCACGGGCCCCACGACAACGCTGCAGGTGAGATCCTTCAGGTGGTCCCACTTCCGGAGTTCCTCCGGCCATGTATCTCTGGCTACTCTGAGGGGGGCCACGATCAAAACCCGGTGGACTTCAAAGGAGTCATACATCAAATCCCGAATAGCCGTCAAGGTCGTCACCGTCTTGCCGAACCTAAGCCCATATCCAGCAGGAGAGCCGTCACCGGGTGGGTCTTGATGTACTCGATGGCATAGGTCTGGTATGCATGGGGTATGAACTTCATTGGGCATCACCTCCTTCCGCGATGGTCTGCAGCAGCCCGGGGATATCTTCCAGGGCATCCAGGACGAACACCCGGAACCCCAGCTCCCGAAGCTTTTCGTGCCTTTTCACCTGCAGAACCCGTGGTTTCTTCCCCGGTGCCTTCACTTCCACAAAGGCCAGCTTCCCACCAGGAAGAAGGACCAGCCGGTCCGGCATGCCGGAAAAGGAAGGGGAAACGAACTTCACAGCCAGTCCGCCTTTCTTCCTCGTTTCCGTCACCAGCTTCAGTTCTACTTGTTTCTCATTTAAAAAGGACATCTGCTGCCTCCTTTGCCTTTGCCATCACTTCCGCATCCACCGGGGTTCTGGGTTCATGATTCAGGTCTCCGTAAAACACATTCAGATAGTCATTGCTGACTTCCGGATGGTCATGGAACATATTGTCTTCCGCCCGGGACCGCACTTCATCAATCTTTTGCAGGACCCGCATGAATTTGTCCGTATCCGTAGACAAAAGGACCTGAGGCATGTGGATGGCAAGATTTCCACCCAATGTCCGGAACAGCCGCATTTCGGCTCCCACCAGTTTGTACAGTTCAATCGTCCGTTCTTTCTTGTTGATCATCGCTTTTCCTCCTTCAGTATGGGAGTGACGGTGGTGACACTCTTCAACATACCCTCTCTATAGATCCTTTTTTAAAATCTTCTTTAGGACTTTCAGGTGAGAGTGTCACTACTGTCACTTTTCATAAGGTGCAGGTGGTGAATGTCTCTAACATACCTTTATATAGAACTCTTTTAAAAATTCTTCTTTAGGACTGTCAGTAGTAGACCTGCACCCACCTGCACCTTTTAGATTTTTCCATAAATCCTATGGGGTGCAGGTGGTGAAGGTCTTCAACATACCTTTATATAGAACTTCTTAAAAAATTCTTCTTTAGGACTGTCAGTAGTAGACCTGCACCCACCTGCACCTTTTAGTCCAGAAAATCCTGTCCTTCTTTCAACCGCAGCCCGTGAACAACGATTCCTTTCTTCGTCTTGTGACGGAAGAACCCCGCCTTCTCCAGATTCCCATAGAAATCCGAAGTGCTTCTAGTGTATTCACCCGTCTGCATACAGACGATCCGGTACTGCTGGTACAAATCCCCCGACTTCTCCGTGAAGGAGGGATCCACGTCACAATGGGCGTCCAGGAATTGTCCCAACCAATCGTTGTCCTCCCGGTATTTCTCTACCGCTTTCCGCACGGCTTCCGGTTCCTCAATCTTGAACTTCTTCCGGATGGCAGCTTCCGCGCCTTCAATGACCCACTTCAAAATGGCCGGCCCGGCTTGTTCGAACAGGTAGTCCGAATAGTTCTTGATGTCGTTTTTCCGGGTAATCCTGGCGTTGAAGGGAATGATAATCAGCCTCCGCCAGGTGCCGTCATCGTTGGCGGCCACTTTCGGCAGGTGGTTGGTGTAAAGGACCAGTGTGTGGGAGGGGACGAAATGGAATGGAGTCTTGAACTTCTTCTCCGCTTCGATGGGGTCCACAGAACAGATCTGCTTCACCATCCCCGTATTGAGCCGCTGGCCTTCTTCCAGTTCGGAAGCGATGATCAGCCGCTTCCCTTTCAGTTCTGCAATTTCCGGTTTTACGTTTCGCCGGCAGTTCATGGTCATGGTCTCGGCGGAAATCTTGCCGGAATACAACCCCAGCACCCTGGCGATGGTGTTCCAGAAGGTGGATTTCCCGTTGGCCCCGCCGCCATAGGCGATAATCATCTGTTCGGCATAGACTCGGCCCACTGCGGCCATCCCCACGATCTGCTGCACGTACCGGATCAGCTCCTGGTCCTTGCAGAAGAACAGGTCCAGGCTTTCCTGCCACATGTTTCCTCCCTGGGTTCCGGGAGAGCAGGCGGTAACTTTGGTGATCATGTCATCCGGGTCATGGGGCCGTTTTCCCTGCATCCCTTTGGAAAGGTCGTAGGTGGCTTCCGGGGTGTTCAAAAGTTCCGGATCATAGTCCAGCTCGGAAACATCCAGGGCCAGCATGGGGGTGGCGGCATTCTGGACATTGAGAATGTTCTTGTAGTTCCGGTTTTTCATGACGAATTTCTTGTAAGCATCCGCGCTGAGAAGGGCCGTCAGCAAATGGACTTTTTCCCCGGGAATCTGGTTGGCCAGGGTCTTGCTTCTGGACTTCACGTCTTCCCGGGAGATCCCGATGGCGGTCAGGTCATCTTCTGCCTGGCGGATCTTTTCTTCTGCGTCTGCCAGCTGGTCATCCATAAAGTCCTCGATGACGCCCAGAGGCTTATGTTCATCTTCATCCCAATGATTACCCACGTAGGCGATGTACTTCGTAGCACTGGTGTACCGAAGGCGTCCCATACAGGTCCGGGCCAGGACTTTGGCTTCCCCGATATCCGAGAAGTCATCCGGCTGGAGGGACGGGTGGCCAACAGCTTTGTTGTATTCATCCGGGGGCACATACCCTTCGCTTTGCTGGATTTTGTTCCGGAAGAACTTCAGGGCACTTTTCCAGATGGTGTCCAGCTCTTTTTCCGGAAGCCGCGGTTCGCAATTCTCAGCCCGCTGCAGGTAGGCTTCGTAGGCTTTTTCCGTATCCCCATACCGCTTCAGCACCCGGCCGGCAAAGTGGGACATGGTGTTGTTCCGGTTGCCTTCCGGGATAGAACTCCCGGTATAGAAGGGAGGTTCCGTCTGGTCGGGTTCCAAAGGTCCCAGGCCGGCCAGAAAATCCGTGATGGTTTGCTTCCCTTCCTGCCATAAGATAGCTTCCGGCACCACTTCCGTGCCATACAGGAACCGGGCTGCATCCAGAGCCTGGGCGTCGAAGAAGGGAAACTCTTCCCGGATCCCCTGCTTCAGGGCCGTATAGGCTTTTTCGTCCTGCACTTCGGTGATGGGAAAATACGCATGGAACCGGGGCCGGGCTTTCCGGCCTTCCTTGGCTTTCCCGCTATTCCGGGACGGGACGATGGCCACAGCCACGTTTGGAAGCATGGCAAGGAGCTTTTCTCCCGTCACCCACTCCTTCGGATTTTCCGTATGGTCGTTGTCGCAGTCCATCACCGCCACATCGGAAGCCAGGAAGTTATCCCGGCTCCGGTAGTTGTCCTTATAGGCCGCACAAACGTGGTCGAAAGCAGCAGCCGTCCCCAGTTCCCTGCTGCTTGTGATGACTGCTTTATTAGGATATATGGCATTTCGTTCGTTGCCGGTACAGTCAGCCGTGTAAATCGTAAATCTCATTTTTCTGCCTCCTCGAGGGTTTCGTTAAAGAATCTCAGCCGATAGTTCTTCCATCTGGCCCGCCGAATCTCCGCATCCATGCCAGGAGATATGGTATCCCCGAACACCCACACTTCCCGGCAAAGACTCATGAGGATGTTGCCGAAATGGAGCCCTGCCTCCCGTTCCTTTGGATCCCGGTCATCCAGGAACTGAGGAAAGAGGAGATGCGGAGCCAAGGGCAAGTACCCTTCTTCGAAGGCAAAGCGGCAGTACCGCCTTGCTGCCAGGATGTTTTTATCCGTTGCCCCGGAATACGGGGAACAGATATATACGAGAGGCCGGTAAGCCCGGAGTGCCTTCCGCTGGGCTTCGACAGCACTGAGGGCTCTCTGCGGAGTCGGATCCGGATAGTGTTCCTGGTTATGCATGTCCATAAATGCCACACTCCTTTTCAATCAGGGGATAGTTTCCTTCTTCGGTCATCAGCTGATAGATGAACAGCCGCCCCTTCTGTGTCCAATAGGTATGGACACGATTATGCAGGACGCCGTTTCCGTCCGGGATATTGAAGGTCTTTGTCGAGGTGTATCCCATGGGAGCATAAGCCTGGTAAAGCAGCCAAATATTGCCCTGTTTGTACTGGATCCCGTGTTCATGGAGCCACTGGTTCATGCGGTTTGCAGACCATCCATAGTCCTTGGCAATGGTCGATGTGCTCACCAGCTCCCTACACTGCAGGACCAGATCGAAGTACGTAGCCTTTGGCCGGAGCTCCGCAAGCTGCTGCTGTTGAGCGGCATTTATCTGTGCCAGTTCCCTTGCCCTATTCCGTTCTTCTTTATAAGCCGTAAGTGCCTGGATCAAGGCATCCGGATTTTCTAACAGATGGTCCATGGCATACACTCCGTGCTGGCGAATGGCCGGCAGCACTTCCGAAGTTACCCACCGTTTAAAGGCTTTCGCTGTCGGAAGTCTGGAACTGAACACCAGAGAATACACACCGGATTCATTAATGATCGTCATGCTCTGCGGTCCTCCAGGGGTGTCGCAATCCGCGACGCCCTTATCTTCTTCATCGACGTGCTTTTTGATGGCATCCCGTACATTGATGTAACCGAGGGCTTCGGCCACGTCCTTTCCTACAAAATAAACCGTCCCATCTTGGACAAGGGTACGAACCGCACCGAATTGACTGTTTACAAAGACCCGTAATTCTTTCATATCTTTTTTACCTCCGTATGAAATTTGGGGAGTCCATCTCCCACTTTGTAGCCATGGCAATCCATTAAATCTGACGGTTTTCAAAAATTTTCTGCAGCTTTTTTCTTGCCCGCTTCAGCTTCTGGGTGATGTTGTTTTCATTGGCGCCGATTCTGATGGAGTATCCCCGGATGGATTCCTCGTTGAGATAGACAGCGATTACCGCATCTTCCCACTCCGGCTTGTTCACCAGCACCGTATGGATTTCCTGACGGACTTTTTCTTCGCCAGCCTTGCGATCCCGTTCCGTTGCATCTCGGCTGACAGTATTCATATCTGGCATGGAGATTCCGTTCCGGCTGCACCCGCTTCCAGCAACAGTGCAGGTGTACGTATCAGGGACTGCCTCGATGGGATTCATCAAAGCCTCGTCCTTTTCATTCCGTTCCTGGTAGTCCGGGCACTCTGTTCTTCTCCGATGTTCCCTGCGCCAATCGTTATAGAGGGGCTTGTTGAATTCTTCGTCCATGATTTCCTGGGCGCTGCGCCGGGTAACTTCTTCCCCTTCCTTTGCCGCCTGTTTTCTCAGTTCGTAATCCCTCTCGATCATGATTTGGCAGTCACCTTCAGGGACTTCCACTACCGTGACCTCTGGCGCTTTCGATTCGTCCCAACTGTAGTGTTTGACTTTGATTTTCATTTTTGGCATCCTTTCCGTCCGTGCCAGGGGACGAAGGGATGCCAAAAAGACCTGCGGGGAATGTCCCCACAGGTCCCAAACGGCCAAAATGGCGCACGGAAACAAACGGTGGGGGCATTTCCAGTCCTGCCCACCGCATCACTGCGGTGATCCAGAACTGTCTATGCATCCCATCGTCCTCATGCGCATCTCGGACAACAGAGATTTTTTTCGAGTGCCTGAGCACTCATATGGAAGCAGGCTTACCTGCTACCGTATCAATGTTCAGACCTTGAATATACCGATACGATTTTGCCATGTGCACGGACTTTTTTTACCACTCTG
>NZ_QRMX01000033.1:0-18856 GCF_003472805.1 Acidaminococcus sp. AM05-11
GAATCCAGGAGGTTTAACTATATGCCAGTCTACTTTATTCATAGCATACCAGCGTGTAGAAGGTGTCATCCACAACGTGGATGACGGAAGAAGTTCACCCTAGCATTTGCGGCCTCCGGCCGCATGCCTTCCACTTAAAGCCTCCTCATTGGCAGGCGCATCCAAACTTTCTCAGTCATCCCTGCGGGATGACAGCCCCTTCACGCTTGAAGGGCCTCATAAGGAAAATATGCGCCCCCAAAGGGGAGGTGGGTCTACGCAAAAAAATAAAAAGCGTGGACCCGGAGAGGTCCTGCGCTATGCGAACAGGAGAAGGGGAAGGAACGCCCCGCCCCAAAGGGCGGGGCAAGGTTGGGGTTCCAGCCCGCTCCCGCGGGCCATATAATCCCAAAAACACCTCTACACTTTTCGCAGAAAAGTGTAGACAATTTCCTTGTTCCCATCATCTATTGTCTCTCATTCATCTTCACCCTTTTCTAAAGCTAAAAAATATGCCCTGGACCGGAGTCCAGGGCATATCTTCTATTTCTTTTTTGAATTTGAAGAGCAGCAGCCGCTGCAGCCGGCACAATTGCAGCCGCAGGAGCTTTTTCCGGATTTATGGTCGTTCACCATCTTCCGAATGACGCTGCCTACAATCAGGAGCAGGACCAAACCAACAAGGGCAGTTCCCATAATACCATCTCCTTACTCGGTGACTTTTTCACCGGCAGGTACGGTTTCTTCAAAATTCGGCATGGGGCGCAGCAGCAGGTAGAGCATACCAGCCAGAATCACGCAGGCAGCGGCAGTACCCAGGGTGAAGGCACCCGTGCTGATGAAGGAACCGAATTGATAGAACATCAAGGCCATGCAGTAAGCAAAGCCGCATTGGTAACCAATGGCAAACAGAGTCCATTTGCCGTTGTTCATTTCCCGTTTGATGGCGCCCATGGCAGCCACGCAGGGAGCGCACAGCAGGTTGAAGATCAGGTAGGAGTAGGCGGACAGCATGGAGAAGTCCTTGGCAAAGGTTCCCCAGAATTCCTGGCCGTCCTCGGACGCTTCGGCCAGGCCGTACAGCACGCCGAAGGTACCTACCAGGTTTTCCTTGGCAATCAGGCCGGTAAAGGTGGCCACAGCGGCTTTCCAGTTACCCCAGCCCAGAGGAGCAAAGATCCAGGCGATGGCTTCGCCGATGCTGGACAGGATGCCGTCGTTCAGGTCTTCTACCATAACCAGGTGGCCATCTACGAAGCCGAAGCTGGAGGTGAACCAAACCAGGATGGTGGACAGCAGGATAACGGTACCGGCTTTCTTTACGAAGCTGGAGCTCCGTTCCCAAACGCTGCGGGCAATATTGCCCAGTGTGGGCATATGGTAGGCCGGCAGTTCCATAACAAAGGGAGCAGGGTCACCGGCAAACAGCTTGGTCTTCTTTAAGATTATACCCGAAATAATGATGGAAGCAATACCTACAAAGTAGGCGGAAGGAGCTACCCACCATTCACCGCCAAAGTAGGCGCCTGCCACCAGGGCAATAATGGGCATCTTGGCGGAGCAGGGGATGAAGGTAGTGGTCATAATGGTCATTTTCCGGTCGGCAGGATTCTCGATGGTACGGGAAGCCATAATGCCGGGTACGCCGCAGCCGGAACCAATCAGCATGGGGATGAAGGATTTGCCGGACAGACCAAATTTCCGGAAAGCACGGTCCAGGATGAAAGCGATACGGGCCATGTAGCCGCAGGCTTCCAGGAAGGCCAGGCAGATGAACAGAACCACCATCTGGGGTACAAAGCCCAGTACGGCGCCAACCCCGGAGATGATACCGTCTACCACCAGCCCGGTCATCCATTCAGCCACGTTCATGCCTTCCAAAATGTCGTGGGCCCCCGGGATGATGATTTCACCAAACAAAGTATCGTTGACCCAGTCCGTAGCTTCCGTACCAATGGTGGTTACGGACAGATAGTACACAAAGAACATGATGACAGCAAAAATAGGCAGGGCCAGGAACCGGTTGGTGACAATCCGGTCAATCTTGTCGGAGGTGGTGAGCTTGCCGCGGCTCTTTTTGATGTTGCAGTCGGCAATAATGGAAGAAATGTATTTGTAGCGTTCGTTGGTGATGATGCTTTCGGCATCGTCGTCCATTTCCTTTTCCACGGACTCAATGTCGCTGTCGATATGGTCGAGGATATTTTGGGGCAGTTTCAAAGCCGCCCGTACCTTGTCATCCCGTTCGAAGAGTTTAATGGCATACCAGCGTTCCTGGTACTGGGGCAGCAGTCCTTGGGTGGCTTCTTCGATATGGGCCAGGGCGTGTTCCACCGGGCCGTCAAAGCTGTGGCGGGCAGTGAAGTGGTCCTGATGCTTGGCCGTCTTGGCAGCCAGGTCAGCAGCTTCCTTGATGCCTTCCCCGGTCCGAGCAGAAATGCCTACCACCGGGCAGCCCATTTCCTTGGACAGCTTGTCCAGGTTTACGATGTCGTTGTTTTTCCGTACCATGTCGATCATATTCACCGCCATGACTACGGGAATGCCCAGTTCCGTCAGCTGGGTGCTCAGGTACAGGTTCCGTTCCAGGTTGGTGCCGTCCACAATGTTCAGAATGGCATCGGGCCGCTCCTTCACCAGGTAATTCCGGGCTACCACTTCTTCCAAAGTGTAGGGAGAGAGAGAGTAGATACCGGGCAGATCCTGAATGATCACGTCCGGATGGCCGCTGAGCTTGCCTTCTTTTTTCTCTACCGTAACGCCGGGCCAGTTGCCCACAAACTGGTTGGACCCGGTGAGGGCGTTGAATAGGGTAGTCTTACCGGTATTGGGGTTCCCGGCAAGTGCAATCTTAAACTCCATGAAAAATACCTTCTTTCTTCCTGATACACAATTTAATTAGTGTTTACTAACAATACGATAAATAAGTTACGCTCCTGTAATTTCTGTAACCTCAACGATTTCCGCGTCAGCTTTCCGCAGGGAAAGTTCGTAACCCCGGACTGTCAATTCCACAGGATCTCCCAAAGGAGCCACTTTGCGGACGTGGACCTTGGTACCCTTGGTCAGCCCCATATCCATAATGTGACGCTTGATGGCGCCTTGACCATGGAGTTTTACCACTTCGTAATCACAGCCTGTCTTGCCGTCTTTCAATGTAAGCATCATAAGCCTCCTACTTTTGTTCTTGTACGATAATTTTGCCTGCCATTTCCGTGCTGATGGCTACCCGAGAATCCCGGATGTTGAGAATCAGCCCGCTGCTGGTATGCTGCACAATGGAAATCACAGCACCCAGGGTAATACCCAGATTTTCCAGATGGGAACGGACCTTGGATGTGCCGCCCACCCGGGCAATCACCAGGGGAACACCGGCTTCTGCAAAGTTTAAGGGCATGGGAGTACCTCTTTTCTCTTGGAAATAAAGATAAGTGTCTATACAAACCTCGTAACAGATATGTTAGCACTAACTAACGTTGTAGTCAATAAAAATTGACAAAATTATGTCTAAAACGTCAAACGGCAGAAAATAGGAGCCCAGCCCGGCGCAAAATGGCAGCAAAAAAGCAGCCTGCCAGGGGGCAGACTGCTTGACTTCAGGAACTAGTCCTGTTCTTCTTCTTGGTTTAACTGGGGATGGAGTTTATGCTCCGTAAAGTTCTTCAGGGCAGTAAGGCCAGCCAGGAGAACGCCGCCGGCAAAGAACCAGACCCAGCTGAAGGTGGCAAAGGACAGGGCAGGCTGGGGCATCTTCAGGGTGGTAGGCCCTTGGACAATGGCATACAGGGAACCCACCATCAGGCCCACGATGAAGTACACCATGGCGGACCGGTGGTTGTCCAGGGCGTTTTTCACCAGCCGGATAATACCGATGATGCCGGCCAAAACCCCAAAACCAAAAATGCACAGCACCGGGAAGTAGGCCAGGTTCATGTGGAGAAATTCCTTGATGGCATCAATAATGGGCACGTACAGGCCAAAAATCAGCAGCATGGTGGACCCGGAAATCCCCGGCAGCACCATGGCGCAGATGGCAATCATGGCAGAAACGAAAATGTATACGGCCAAGAGCGGCGACAAGCTTTCAATGGAGACGTTGATCCCTTGGCCGCCGGAAGGACTGGCCAGGGCAATGACGTACACCAGCACAATGCCGATGAGCATATAGGGGATTTTGCTGACCTTTTGGAGAGCTTCCCGTTCCTCCTTCATAATCAACGGCAGGGAGAAAATGGACAGACCCAGGAACAGGGAAGTCAGCTGATAAATCTGGGTGGTAAACAGGCTGGCCAGCACATTGACCGAGGAGCCCATGCCGATAACCCAGCCCACCCCCAGGTTGGCCAGAAACTTGAAGCCCTTTTTCTTCAGGGCCAGGTCCCCATGGGTCATCACGTACAGGGAACCAATAAATTCATCATAAAAGCCCAGTATAAAGGCAATGGTGCCGCCGGATACCCCGGGCACGCTGTCCGCCAGGGCCATAAAAAAGCCCCGGATCATATTCAGTACAAATTCCATACCGCCTCATCCTTTCGCGTGAGAAAAACTTGCCAAATCTTTGGGTTTCCCTTAGTATAGGAGAAAAGTCTAACGAAATATTAAACAAAGAGAAAATCCTCTGAAAAGAATTGTGCTATAATTAAAAATTGGTGCGGCGGGTTTTAAGCCAGCACGAATAATAATTATACCGTATTTTTACGAAAAATAGAATAGAGGAGGTTGGAGTTTTGGAAACTGGCGAATTAAAGATGAAACTCATGGAATATGCAGCCAAGGGGTACGAGGTGCCCCGTCTGGATATGATTAAAACCCCGGAACAGATTGCAGGCATCCGGGAAGCAGGCAAGGTGAACACCGGCGTGCTGGATGCGGTGGAAGCCGCCATCAAGGTGGGTATGACCACTGATGAAATCAACACCATCGTGTACGATTACACCATTGCCCACGACGCCATTCCTGCCTGCCTGAACTACGAAGGGTTTCCCAAATCCGTTTGCACTTCCGTCAACGAAGTCATCTGCCACGGGATTCCCGATCCCAAGCAGGTGCTGAAAAGCGGGGATATTGTCAACGTAGATGCCACCACCATCTACAAGGGCTATGTAGGTGACGCTTCCCGGATGTTCATGGTGGGCCGGGTTCCCGATGACCGGAAAAACCTGGTGAATATCACCAAAGAATGCCTGAAGCGGGGCATGGAAAACGCCGTGGGCTGGAAAAATACCCTGGGGGATATTGGCTGGGCCATCCAGAGCTTTGCCCGGAAGCACGGCTATTCCGTAGTCCGGGAATTCGGCGGCCATGGCGTGGGCCTGGAAATGCACGAAGACCCCTTTGTGGCCCATGTGGGCAAACGGCATACGGGCATGCTCCTGGTGCCGGGCATGGTGATTACCATTGAACCCATGGTCAACATGGGCCGGGCGGACCTGTACATCGACGACTTTGACGGCTGGACCGTGCGTACCGTAGATGGCAAGCCTTCTGCCCAGTGGGAACACACCCTGCTGATTACCGAAGGAGAACCGGAAATTCTTTCCTACTAATATATAAGTCTGAAAATTACAGACACTGCTTGAGAAACTGCAAAGGAGATGGAAACGATGAATTTTATGGAATTGGCAAAGGCACGGTACTCCGTGCGCAAGTACAGCGACAAACCCATTGAAAAGGAAAAACTGGACCTGATTCTGGAAGCCGGGCGCATTGCTCCCACCGGCCACAACAACCAGCCCTACCGGGTTTACGTATTAAAGAGCCCGGAAGCCCTGGAAAAGGTACGGGGCCTGACCCGCTGCGCCTTTAACGCTCCGGTGGTGCTGATGGTTACCGTCCGGAAGGACGAAGAATGGGTGAACCCCTTTGAACACGGCATCCGCGCCGGCGAACAGGACGCCAGCATTGTGGCAACCCATATGATGCTAGAAGCTTGGGAACTGGGCATCGGCTCCTGCTGGGTGAACTTCTTCCCGGTGTCCAAAACCGCCGATGCTTTCGAGCTGCCTCTGAACGAAGTGCCCCTGCTGCTGCTGCCCATCGGCTACGCTGCCGAAGGCGTGCATCCGGCCCACCTGCACACCGAACGCCGTTCCAACGACGAACTGGTGAAGGAACTGTAAGAAGACGCTTAAACAAAATGGTCCTGCCTCATCCTAAGGGATGCAGCAGGACCATTTTTTAATTGTAAAAAGGGTAGGTTACTTCTCCGGCCCAAAAACCTTTTCCTTGAGCTTCAGGCCCGTAGGGGTGGTGGCCAGGCCGCCGCCCGCCGTTTCCCGAAGGGAGGCCGGCAGGGCGTGCCCCACCCGGCGCATGGCGTCAATGCATTCGTCCACGGGAATGGCGGATTGGATGCCGGACAGGGCCATATCTGCGGCCGAGAAGGCAATGGCCACGCCGGAGGGGTTCCGTTTGATGCAGGGAATCTCTACCAGCCCGGCCACCGGGTCGCAGACCAGCCCCAGCTGGTTGTTGATGGCCATGGCGCAGGCGTCGGCGCACATTTGGGGCGTGCCCCCGGCCAGTTCCACCAGGGCCGCAGCGGCCATACCGGCAGCACTGCCGCATTCCGCCTGGCAGCCCCCCTCGGCCCCTGCAATGGAGGCGTTGGTGGCAATGGTGATGCCAAAGGCCCCGGCGGTAAACAGGGACATGACCACGGCGTGCCGGTCCAGGCCCCGGTCTTCCAGCATGGTAATCAGGCACCCGGGCAGGATGCCGCAGCTGCCCGCCGTGGGGGCGGCCACAATACGGCCCATGGAAGCGTTGCAGCCGGCTACCGCCAGAGCCCGGCCCATAGCCCGCACCAGCAGGGACCCGGACAGGCCGCCGCTGCTGGCAGTGTTGTAGGCCTTCATCTTGTAGCCCTCGCCCCCGGTAAGCCCGGAGGTGGAGCGCTGGTCCTTCTGTTCGCCGAATTTTACGGCTTCCTGCATGACATCAAATTCCTTGGACATCTTGTCATAGACTTCCTGGGGCGTCTTTTCCAGTTCCTGGGCTTGGTCCTCCAGCACCAGCTCACTGATTTTTTTGCCGGACTTTTCGGCGGCGTCCACCAGGTTTTTAATGGCGTTATATTCTAGCATGGTATGCTCCTTCTTCCCTTAAATGGCCCGGATCAGGATGACGTTGGTAACATCCTTTACGGAACGGATGGCTTCAATCATGCCGGCAGGGGGCAGCCCGTCGATTTCGATGGTCATCATGGCAATGCCGCCCTTTACAGGCCGGGACAATTTGAAGTTGCCGATATTCACTTCCTTGTACTTGCTGTACATGATGTTGGTCACGGCTGCAATAACCCCCGGCCGGTCGTAGTGGGGCACCAGGATGGTGTTCCGTTCCCCGGTAAAGTCCACCTTCATGCCGTCAATGTAGTCCACCCGGATATTGCCGCCGCCGATGCTGGCCCCCTGGACGCAGCATTTGGTGCCGTTTTTGCCCACCACGTGGATCCGGGCCGTGTTGGGGTGGGCGTGGGGGATGTCCGCCGGAATGAACGTATAGTGGATGCCCCGCTTGTCCGCAATGGAAAAAATATCCCGGATTTCAATGGCATCGCTGCTGTAGCCCATAATTCCGGCCAGCAACGCCTTGTCCGTGCCGTGGCCCTTGTAGGTCTTGGCGAAGGAACCGGACAGTTCCACCCGCACGTCCTGGGGCTCGTCCTGGTTCAGCATCTTGCTGGCCACTTCCCCCAGCCGTACAGCCCCTGCGGTATGGGAGCTGGAGGGCCCAATCATCACCGGCCCAATAATATCGAATACATTCATAATGTTTCCTCCTGGAATTTCTAAAGGAAAACCCCCGAACCGCCCTGCCGGAGCAGCAGCGAATCAGGGGCGGGTTTCCTTGATTTCTCTATTCTAGCTGAATTGTACTTATTTCTCAATCCAGGTTTTGTAAATTTTATCCACCACTACGGCGATGGCATTATCTCCGGATACGTTGCAGGCGGTGCCGAAGGAATCCTGGGTAATATACAGGGCCACCATCAGGGCGCAGATGGGACCGTTGGGGTCGCCGGCCTGTTTGCCGAAGATCATCCACAGGAAGGGCAGGGCCGTCATAATGGAGCCGCCGGGAGCACCGGGAGAAGCCACCATGCACACGCCCAGGGTCATGATAAAGGGAATCACGATACCCAGATTGATGGGCAGCTGGTACATCAGGCATACCGCCGTAGCGCAGGCCGTAATGGTAATCATGGAGCCGCACATATGGATGTTGGCACACAGGGGGATAACGAAGTTACGAATCTGGTCGCAGACGCCGTCCGCTTCAGAACATTGCAGGTTTACGGGAATGGTGGCAGCGGAGGATTGGGTACCCAGCGCCGTGGTGTAGCCAGGAATCTGGTTTTTCATCAGGGTGAAGGGGTTCTTGTGGGCAATGGTGCCGGACAACAGGAACTGCACAAACAGCAGGGTCAGGTGCATGATGATAACCACCAGGAATACCTTCCACAGTACGCTCAGGATGACAAAGGTCTTGCCGGACTTGGTCATGTCCACGAAAGTGCCGCAGATGTACAGGGGCAGGAAGGGAACAATGGCGTTTTTCAGCACGGCGTCAATGATGGTGGAGAAATCCTTCATGCCATTATACAGGGTGGTACCCATTTCCTTGCCCTTCATATTGGACAGGCACAGGCCCATAATGAACGCCAGGACCACCGCAGAGATGGTATCCAGGATGGGAGGAATGGCAATGGTGAAGTAAGGTTCCAAAGACGTTCCGGCCGTTTTGGAGATTTCCTCCAGCACGCCGGCGTTGATGAAGGACGGGAACAGATTGTCCGCCACAAAGAAGGAATAGGTGCCGCCCACCAGGGTGGAGCAGTAGGCGATAATGGCCGTAATCAGCAGCAGCTTGCCGGCGCCCTGGGACAGGTCGGCGATGCCCATGGTCACGTAGGCCAGGATCATCAGGGGAATGACGAACTTCAGGAAGTTGCTGAAAATCCCCGACAGGGTCACGACCAGGCGGCAGAAATCGGTGGGCAGGTACTGCCCGATAAGGATACCAAGAATGATTGCAATAATAACTTTGGGTACAAGACCGAGCTTCATAAAAAAAGCCTCCTTTGAAATTTGTCAGACTTGTCTTTGTGCACATTGTATCCAGGTTTGACTTTTCTGTTTATTTAGTGTACTATGTGAAGACACATAAATCAAATTCATAAATAGAATCCAACATATGAAAAAAAGTAATTTTAAAAAGGGTGGCAGGCAAAAATGGAACTACGGCAGCTAAGAAGCTTCTTAAAAGTGGTGGAATTGCAAAGTTTTTCCAAGGCGGCTAAGGCATTGGGCTACTCCCAGTCCGCCATGAGCGTACAAATTCGTGAGCTGGAAACGGAGCTGGGGGTGCGGCTTTTTGACCGGCTGGGCAAATGCGTACGGGTGACCTCCCATGGGGAGGAGCTGGCCCAGGAGGCCATGCCCCTGCTCCAGGAAGTGGAGGCACTGGGGGAGCGGATGCGCAATACGCCCCGGGAAGAAGTCCTGCACCTGGGCATGATTGCTTCCCTGTGCGAGGCCAAAATGCCGTCGGTGATGGAATACTTTTCCCGGCGCTATCCCCGGATCCACGTGAAGGTGACCATCGACTCGCCCCAGAACCTATTGGAGCGGCTGAACCACAACGAAATTGACCTGGCCTACATCCTGGACCAGCCGGTGTACGACGTGAAATGGGTCCGAGCCCTGGAAGAACCGGAAAACATCGTGTTCGTCTGCTCCCGGCGCTCCCCTCTGGCCCTGGAAAAGGAAGTCACCCTGAACCAGCTGCTGGGCCAGCGGTTTTTCCTCACCGAGAAGGACGACAACTACCGCCGGTGCCTGGACCAATACCTGGCGGCCCAGGGCATTGCCCTGAACCCCTTTTTGGAGGTCAGCGATACGGGCTTTATCCTGGATATGGTCCAGCGGAATATGGGCCTGTCCTTTTTGCCCCAGTATGTGGTGGAAAACAGTGTATTCCGCAGCAAGCTGAAAATCCTTACCCTGTCGGACTACCAGCTCCAGCTGTCCCGGCAGCTGTTTTACCACCGGGACAAATGGCTGACCCCGGCCATGAAGGTGGTGCTGGGGATGCCCCAGTTCCGGGGCGCCAAACAGGCTGGAAAAGAAGGCAAAACGCCGGTAGAAACCCTTGCGTGAAACGGCCGTTTGTGGTATAATCATCAAGCATTAATGTCGGGTAATATTAATGTAATTAAAGAAAGAGGTGTCTTGAGATGAAAGAAGGAATTCATCCTAACTACGGTGAATGCACCGTCATTTGTGGCTGTGGGAATACATTTAAAACTGGCAGTGTGAAAAAGGAACTGCGCGTGGACGTTTGCTCCAAATGCCATCCTTTCTTCACCGGCAAGCAGCGTGATATGTCTGCTAGAGGCCGCATTGAAAAATTCAACAAGCGGTACGGCAACAAAGACGCAAAATAAAAACAGCGCACTTCAACAGCAGAGCCTTGGCTCTGCTGGTTTGCTATATGGAGAAAAATCATCATGTCCAAGAAACTGAGTGTAGGCGGCCAAGCCGTCATTGAGGGAGTCATGATGCGGGGCCCGGGGAAAATTGCCGTAGCCGTACGGCAGCCTGACGGGGAAATTGCGGTGGATGTGAAACCCTCCACCAGTATCGGGGATCGGTATCCAGTGCTGAAAAAGCCCTTTCTCAGGGGTATGGTTTCCCTGGTGGAATCCCTGCTCTACGGCATGAAAGCACTATCCTACTCGGCCCAAATGTCCGGGGAGGAAGACGAAAAAATGAGCAGCCTGGAAATGGCCGGCACCATTGCAGTGTCCGTGGGCCTGGCCATTCTGCTGTTTGTGGTGGTGCCTACCGGCGCCATGAAGCTGTTTCAGAGCTGGATTACCAGCTCCGTGGTCCTGAACCTGTGCGAGGGGCTGCTGCGGCTGGCCATTTTCCTGACCTATATCTGGGCCATTTCCCAGCAGAAGGATATCCAGCGGGTGTTCCAGTACCATGGGGCAGAACACAAGACCATCTATACCTATGAACACGGACTGGTGCTCAAGGTGGAAAACGTGCGGCCCTTTTCTACGCTGCACCCCCGCTGCGGCACCAATTTCCTGATGATCGTCATGCTGATCAGCATCTTCATTTTCACCTTCCTGGGTTGGCCCAGCCTGTGGGAACGGATTGCCAGCCGGATTATTCTCATGCCGGTGGTGGCAGGCATCAGCTACGAAATCATCCGGTTTGCCGGCAAGCATATGGACAAGGCCTGGGTGCGGACGGCCATTTTGCCGGGTCTGGCCCTGCAAAAGCTTACCACCCGGGAGCCCGACGACAGTCAGATGGAAGTGGCCATTGCGTCGCTGAAGGCGGTACTGCCGCCGGAAGAAATTCTGGAAGAGCCCGCTCCTCTCGTGCAGCCCGGCAGCTGAAACAGCCGCAAGCATCACCAGTAAGAATAAGAAATAACGGGGAATATTATGTTTGAAAATCTGGATAAATTACAGGATTTGGAAGACCGGTACCTGGACCTGGAAGCGAAAATCAGTGACCCTGACGTCATCAGCAACCAGGCCGAATGGCAGCGCTACACCAAGGCCCATGCCAAACTGACGGAAATCGTCACCGTGTACCGGGAATACAAGAAGCTGGCAGACACCTACCAGGAAGACGAGGCCATCGTAAAGGCCAAGGAAGACCCGGAGCTGGCTGCCATGGCCGAAGAAGAATTGAAAGAACTGAAGCCGGAAATCGAGGTTTACGAGGAAAAACTCACCATTCTGCTGCTGCCCAAGGACCCCAACGATGAGAAGAACATCATCATGGAAATCCGGGCCGGCGCCGGCGGGGACGAAGCAGCCCTGTTTGCCGGGGACCTGTTCCGGATGTACACCCGCTACGCCGAAAACAAAGGCTGGAAGGTGGAACTCATGGACTCCAGCCCCACGGGCCTGGGGGGCTTCAAGGAAGTGGTATTCATGGTGTCCGGCCAGGACGTGTACAGCCATATGAAGTTTGAAAGCGGCGTGCACCGAGTCCAGCGGGTACCGGATACGGAATCCCAGGGCCGGGTCCACACCTCTACCGTAACGGTGGCGGTAATGCCCGAAGCCCAGGAAGTGGACGTGGAAATCAACCCGGCGGATATCCGGATTGATACCTACCGGGCAGGGGGCGCCGGCGGCCAGTACGTCAACAAGACGGAATCGGCTGTGCGGATGACCCACATTCCCACCGGCATTGTGGCCCAGTGCCAGGACGAAAAATCCCAGGCCAAAAACCGGGAAAAATGTATGCGGGTGCTGCGGGCCAGAATTTTGGAAGCAGAAGAAGAAAAACAACGGGCAGCCACCGCTGCGGACCGGAGAAGCCAGGTAGGCACCGGGGACCGCAGCGAACGGATCCGGACCTACAACTATCCCCAGGGACGGGTGACGGACCACCGGATTGGGCTGACCCTGCATAAACTGCCGGAAATCATCAACGGTGATCTGGATGAACTGCTCAGTGCCCTGATGACGGCCGAGCAAAGCAAACGGTTACAGCAGGTGAAATAATGACAGAGCAAAAACCGGTTTGGACAATCATTAAAATTCTAAATTGGACAAAGCAGTACTTTGGCGAAAAGGGCGTGGAGAATCCACGCCTGGATGCCGAGGTGCTGCTTTGTGCTGTGCTGGATTATACCCGGCTGCAGCTGTACACCCATTTTGACCAGCCCCTGGAAGAAAAGGAGCTGAAGGAGTACCGGGGCTACGTGGCCCGGCGGGCCAAGCGGGAACCGGTGGCCTACATCCTGGGCAAGAAAGGCTTTCTCCAGTATGAGTTCAAGGTCACCCGGGATACCCTGATCCCCCGGCCGGAAACGGAACTGCTGGTGGAAAAGCTGGTGCGTCTGAACAAGGACAAGGGCCCCCGGGAAATCCTGGACATTGGCTGCGGCAGCGGCGCCATTTTGGTGTCGCTCTTGGCCCATCTGCCGGAGGCCCGGGGCCTGGGAGTGGATATTTCCCCGGGAGCCGCGGCGGTGACGTTAGAGAATGCTGAGGCTATCGGGGTGGAGGAGCGCTGCGCCGTACTGGTTTCGGACCTGTACGCCAACATTCCCCCGGACGAGCGGTTCCAAGTGATTGTGTCCAACCCGCCCTACATTCCCAAGAAAGACCTGCCCGGCCTCCAGGCAGAGGTCCAGCAGGAGCCCTTGGGCGCCCTGGACGGAGGCGAAGATGGCCTGGACTTTTACCGGCGCATCTTAAAAGACATTTGGAAGTTCCTGGATCCCCAGGGCCTGGTGGCCTTTGAAATCGGCATCGGGGAAGGGGAAGCGGTGGCCCAGCTGTGCCGGGACGCCGGCTTTGACCAGGTGCAGGTGGACCTGGACTATCAAGGCATAGACCGGATGGTCTTTGCGGCAAAGAAGGAATCGACTTATGGAAACGAAATTATGGAAACTGGAAAATAACCGGCCCTTGGAAGACCAGCTGAAGCCTGCGGCAGCCCTTTTGCAGCAGGGGGAAGTGGTGGCCTTTCCTACGGAAACGGTATATGGACTGGGAGCGGACGGCCTGAACGGCGACGCCTGCAAAAAGATTTTCGCGGCCAAGGGACGGCCGGCGGACAATCCCCTGATCCTGCATATCAGCCAGCTGGAGCAGATTAACCAGCTGACCAGCGGCCTGTCCCCTATGGCGGAAAAACTGGCCAAAACCTTTTGGCCGGGTCCCATGACCCTGGTGGTGAACGCCTCGGAGCGGGTGCCCCAGGTGGTGACGGCCGGGCTTACTACGGTTGCGGTGCGCTTTCCCAGCGACCCGGTGGCCCAGGCCCTGATTACCCTGGCCGGGACACCCATTGCGGCCCCCTCGGCCAACCGGTCCGGGAAGCCCAGCCCCACCAATGCGGCGGACGTGCTCCAGGATATGGACGGCGTCATTGCCGGCGTGGTGGATGGCGGCCCCTGCGCCATCGGGGTGGAATCCACCATTATTGATACCACCGGTGACGTGGCCACCATTCTCCGGCCCGGGGGCATTACCCGGGAAATGCTGGAGCAGGTGCTGGGCCAGGTAGAGCTGGACCGGGGCCTGGTGGAAGCCGGGCAGACTCCCAAGGCGCCGGGCATGAAGTACCGGCACTACGCCCCCAAGGCACCCATGTACCTGATTGAAGGACCGGAAGCCAGCCAGGGCGTTATCCGGGCGGCCATTATGGCAGAAGCCATGGGCCTCAAGGTAGGAGTCCTGGCCATGGAAAAGACCGTGCAGCACCTGCCCAAAACCCAGGACATCCTCATCCGCAGCGGCGGCAAGGACGCCCAGGAACTGGCAGAAAAGCTGTATACGGAGCTGCGCAGCTTCGATGCGGAAAATGTGGACGTCATCATTGGTGAAGGGGTTCCCGACGACCATCTGGGCCTGGCCATTATGAACCGGATGCGCAAATCTGCCGAGCACAACATTTTGTGGGCAGAACAGGGAATTTTCCACAAAAAAAGCGGGCAAATACCTGAATTTTTGCAGGCACTTGTGTTAGAATAAAAAGGATTGGACCAACAGAAGGGAGGATTCCTCATGAAAATTATCATCGGCTGTGATCACGGTGGTTTTGAACTGAAAGGAATTATCAAAAAACATCTGGAAGACAAAGGCTACGAAGTGGAAGACGCTGGCTCCTACAGTGCAGATCGGGTGGATTACCCGGATTATGCCAAAAAAGTAGGGGAAGCAGTGGCTGCCGGCAAGGCAGAACAGGGTATCCTGATCTGCGGCACCGGTCTTGGCATGTCCATTGCCGCCAACAAGATCCACGGGATCCGGGCTGCGGTGTGCTCCGACTGCTACAGTGCAGAAAAAGCCAGAGAACACAACAATGCCAACGTTCTGTGCCTGGGTGCACGGGTGCTGGGCAGCGGCCTGGCCGAACAGATTGTAGACGCCTATTTGGGCGCTTCCTTCCTGGGCAGCTACCATACCCAGAGAGTGGAAAAGATTATGGCATTAGAGAAATAAGGTGGCATTATGAAAACGGATGAATTGGTACAGGAACTGGAAGAGGTTACGGAAGAACTGATCAGCAAAGGCGGCGGCAAAGCCGGGAAAGTGCTGGTGGTGGGCTGTTCCTCCAGCGAAGTGCTGGGCAACAAAATCGGTACCGGCGGTTCCCTGAAACTGGCTGGAGCCCTGGTGGGCGCACTGCAAAAGGTTTGCCGGAAACACAAGATGATTCTGGCCGCCCAATGCTGCGAACATCTGAACCGGGCTCTGGTAGTGGACCAAAAAGCCATGGAAAAATTTGGCTGGCAGGAAGTGACCGTACGGCCAGTGGAACACGCCGGCGGCGCCTTTGCCACCCAGATGTACAATAGCCTGGAGCATCCGGCAGTAGTAGAAGAAATCAAGGCCGATATGGGCCTGGATATTGGGCAGACCCTGATCGGCATGCACCTGAAACGGGTGGCAGTGCCGGTGCGGCTGTCCCGAAAGAAACTGGGCGACGCGGTGCTTACCGCCGCCTACACCCGTCCGCCTCTCATTGGCGGGGAACGGGCCGTCTATCGTTAAAGCAGGGCCTGACAAAAAAGGAGGAAGCACATGAATTTGGAAAACTTGACCACCGCTGACCCCCAGGTAGCCGCCGCCATTGGCCGGGAACTGGGCAGACAGAGAAACAAGATTGAATTGATTGCTTCGGAAAACTTTGTTTCCCCGGCTGTCCTGGACGCCATGGGCAGCGTACTCACCAATAAATATGCCGAAGGCTATCCCGGCCACCGCTACTACGGCGGCTGTGAATACGTGGACCAGGTAGAAGAACTGGCCCGCCAGAGAGCCTGCGAACTGTTTGGGGCAGAGCATGCCAACGTGCAGCCCCACTGCGGCGCCAACGCCAACCTGGCTGCCTTCTTTGCCTTCGTAAAACCCGGGGATACCATTATGGGTATGAACCTGTCCCAGGGCGGGCATCTGTCCCATGGGAGCCCGGTGAACATTTCCGGCAGCTACTTCCATATTGTAGCCTACGGCGTGGACCCGGAAACGGAAGTCATCGACTACGACAAGATGGAAGCCATCGCCAAGGAATGCCAGCCCAAGATGATTATCGGCGGCGGCAGCGCCTACGCCCGGACCATCGACTTTGAACGGATGGCCGCCATTGCCCACGGGGTGGGGGCGGTGCTGATGATTGACATGGCCCATATTGCCGGCCTTATTGCGGCAGGGCTTCATCCCAGCCCCATTCCCTATGCGGACGTAGTGACCACCACCACCCACAAGACCCTTCGGGGCCCCCGGGGCGGCATGATCCTGTGCCCGGAAAAATACGCCAAAGCCATTGACAAGGCTGTATTCCCCGGTACCCAGGGCGGTCCCCTGATGCACGTCATTGCCGGCAAGGCCGTAGCCTTTGGCGAAGCCCTGAAGCCGGAGTTCAAGGCATACCAGAAACAGATTTTGCAAAACGCTGCTGCCCTGGCAGACCAGCTGACCCAGGAAGGCCTGCGCCTGGTTTCCGGCGGCACCGATAACCATCTGGTGCTGGTGGATGTGCGGAACAAGAACCTTACCGGCAAGGAAGCCGAACATATGCTGGACGAAGTGGGAATTACCTGCAACAAGAACACCATTCCCTTTGACCCGGCCAGCCCCTTTGTTACCAGCGGCATCCGGCTGGGTTCCCCAGCCTGCACCACCCGGGGCTTTAAGGAAGAAGACTTCCGGGAAGTGGCCAAAATCATCGGCCTGGTGCTGAGCAATCCCGGTAAGGAAGATGCCCAGGAACAGGCCAAGCGGCGGGTTGCTGCCCTGTGCCAGAAGTTCCCCCTGTATCCTAATTTGTAAGCAAAAACATAAAAGGAGAGCGCCAAAACCATGCAAATCCAAGTTGTCAACCATCCTTTAATCAAAGAAAAAATGACCCGTCTGCGTGATAAGAATACCCCTCCTGTGGTATTCCGCCAACTGCTGGACCAGATTGCCCAGCTGATTCTGTTTGATGTTACCCGGGACCTGCCGGTACGGGAAAAGAAAGTTACCACCCCCCTGGAAGAAACTACCGGGTATGAACTGGACGTCAGCGGCATTACCGTAGTGCCCATTCTGCGTGCCGGCCTGGGTTTCCTGGACGCCGTCATGGACCTGATTCCGGAAGCCAACGTAGGCCATATCGGCCTTACCCGGAACGAAGAAACCCTGGAACCCATCAAATATTACTGCAAGATTCCCAAGGACAAAGATGCTGAAATCATCCTGATTGACCCCATGCTGGCTACCGGCGGCAGCGCCGTGGCAGCTCTCAGCATGCTCAAGGCCGACGGCTACAAGCACTTCCGCTTCATGTGCCTGGTAGCAGCTCCGGACGGCGTGAAACTGGTGAACAAGGTACATCCCGATGTGCCCATCTACACCGCAGCCCTGGATGATCATCTGAACGAACATGGCTACATTGTGCCTGGTCTGGGCGATGCCGGCGACCGGGTGTTCGGAACGGTGGAATAAAATGGAAAGACCGGATTGGGACAGCTATTTTATGGAGATTGCCCAGGTGGTGTCCAAGCGTTCCACCTGCCTGAGACGGAAGGTGGGCGCCGTGCTGGTGCGGGATCGGCAGATCCTGGCCACCGGCTACAACGGTACCCCCAAGGGCCTGCCCCACTGTGAAGAAGTGGGCTGCCTCCGGGAAAAGCTCCATGTGCCCAGCGGCCAGAACCATGAGCTTTGTCGGGGCATTCATGCGGAGCAGAACGCAGTCATCCAGGCGGCGGTGAACGGGGTTTCCACCCAGGGCGCCACCCTGTACTGCACCCACCAGCCCTGCGTGGTGTGCTCCAAAATCCTCATCAACGCAGGCATTACCCGGATTGTGTACGCCAACCCGTACCCGGATAAACTGGCTGAGGAAATGCTGAAAAGCGACCACGAACTGAAGCTGGAGGTCTTCCACCCTGGCACAGAAGCGGAAAAACCGGAGAAAATAGAAACGAAATAAGCGGCAGCTGCGTAAAGCGGCTGTGAAAAAATGGCTTGCGAGCTCGATTGAGTTCGCAAGCCATTTTTTGTGGGTTGGGAGGAACGGCCTAGGCGATTGCTGTGGTTGGCATACCTCTGGGATATTTTTGGGGATGTTTGGATGCGGCCGCAACGCTTTACGGTCGCATCCAAATGTCAGTACAGTTCTCCGAGGACATTTGGTATATGCGACCTATGTGATAGCCGTCCGTGAGCCGAACCCGCAGGGTGAAGGAGAACGGAGTACGGCGAACCACTCAGGAAGCTTTCATAACCATTACGATTCAAGTTCTTATCAGCACTATATTTTAGATTTCACTTGACCCGTGGTGGCCTGGAAGCCTTCTGCAAAGCGTTGCGCTCACATCCAAGAGCCGAACGATTATCTAAAGGCTCTTGGCTAATGTGAGCCATGTGATAGCGGCCTGCAAAGCGAACCCGCAGGGTGAAGCTGCGCAGCGAGCCGCGAACCACTGAGAAGGTGTCGCCGGAGGCGACGGATGAGGTTCAAACCAGTTTTTTCGCGGCCCCCGGCCGCATGCCTTCCACTTACCAGTGCACTGCTTGGCGTGCACTGGTAAAGGGGAAGGGAGGCTGCGCCCTAAAAGAACAATGCGCAGCCGGGATGGGGTTCCGATACCGGCCGCAAAGCTAACTGAGAAAGTTCATCCAGGCAGCGGTAACCTCGGAAAAACTTTTATTTTTCACAGTCCCTTTTGTCGTTTGTATGGGGCAGTCCCGGGGTCTTTCCATGCTTTTGCCGTATTATGTACTATTGGAACAAAGTATTTGCGGCAGGTTTTGGGGAAGCCTATAATTTAGAATAAGAGGGTTAAACAGCAGTTTCTAAAAATCATACAAAACCATATAAACATGATTATT
>NZ_QRMX01000034.1:0-17721 GCF_003472805.1 Acidaminococcus sp. AM05-11
TATGCCAGTCTACTTTATTCATAGCATACCAGTTTGCAGAAGGCTTACTAGGCCATTACTGGTCGTGTGCTGAATGGGGCTAGTGCGGAGAGTATGGTAGTGGCCCTCCAGGCGGTTGGTGCGGTCAGCGGACTTTCTGGCGATGTTTTCCGGGTATCCTCTCAGCGGTTCGCCGTTTACCAATCAGCTGCGCACTGCCATGCTTGCTTCTTGGAAGGCTATCGCATGGGCCTTATTAACCAAACAGCCTCTTGCAAAATTTGTTGGGCTGTTTGGATGCGGCCGCAATGCTTGCAGGAAGCGTTCTTAGGCTACCACTGGTCGTGCGCTGAACGGGGCTAGTGCGGAGAGTTTGGTAGTGGCCCTCCGGGAGGTTGGGTTTTGAACCCCATCCCGGCATTGCCAACGGCAATGCCACCCTTCCCCTTCTCCTGTTCGCGCAACGCGGCGAACAGGTAAGTGGAAGGCACTTGCGGCCTGCGGCCGCTGATACCTGGATGGGACCGCTGGGTTGTTGGTGCGGTCAGCGGAATTCCTGGTGCTGGTGCGGGGTATCCTCGCAGTGGTTCGCGGCTACCCACTCAGTTACGCCCTTCGGGCTTACTTCGCGGGCCGCTATCACAGGGGTCGTATATTCCATTTCTCCACGGCCGGAGGCCTTGAGAAATGGATACGACTCCCTCAGTCAGCCTGCGGTGACAGCTCTCGCAGTGGTTCGCGGCTCGCTGCGCTGCTGCGTCCTACGGACTTGCTTTGCAGGCCGCTATCACAGGGGACGCATTAGCCGGCCCGCCATTGAATCCTGTGATGACGGGCCGGATGCGTCTCCCAGAGTGAGGAGCCTTTAAGGGTCGTGCGGTTCAGGGGGTATTGGTGTGGGGCGGGACAAAATACAATTCTTTTCTTTAAAATCACTTGCATAAAAATACGGATAAGTGTATAATAATCACATATTTTAAGGAAATACCACTGAATATAATCTGTTGGGAGGAATATTTATGAAAAAGGTTACGGCTGTTTTGTGTGCTTTGGCGGCGATGCTGATGCTGGCTGCTGGGTGTGGTTCTGACGCGAAGAAGGATGCGGCTCCGGCGAAGGCTGATACGAAAAAGGTGCTGACGGTGGGGACGAACCCGTCTTTTGCTCCGTTTGAGTTTACGGACAAGCAGGATGGGAAGATGATGGGGTTTGATATTGATTTGATGAATGCGCTGGCCAAGAAGGCTGGTTATGAAAAGGTGGAATTCAAGAGTATTCCGTTTGATGGGTTGATTCCTTCTTTGGAAGGGGGCAACATTGATGCAATCATTACTGGTATGAGCATTACGGATGCCCGGAAGCAAAAGGTAAACTTCACGGAACCGTATTATGAATCTGGTCTGATGGCAATTGTGGGCAAGAACAATGACAGCATTAAGGGTCTGGAAGATCTGAAGGGCAAGACGATTGCTGTACAGATTGGTACGATTGGTGCTGATGAAGCCCACAAGATTGAAGGGGCTACGGTTAAGACTTTTGACAGCAGTGACCTGGCTTGCCTGGAACTGAAAAATGGTGGTGCAGATGCGGTGATCAGCGACCTGCCGGTATTGCAGTACTTCCTGAAACAGGGTGGTTCTGAATATGCCAAGAGTGTGGGTACTCCTAAGAAGGGTGACTTCTACGGGATTGCTGTTGGCAAGAAGGACACGGCTACTTTGGACAAGCTGAACAAGGCTTTGGCTGAGATGAAGAAAGACGGCGAATATCAGAAGATTTACGACAAATGGTTTACGGTTGCTAAATAATTGCGGTTAACTGCATAGGGTTTTGTTCTTCCTTTTCCTCCATAATGGTTGTATAAAGATACGGTTCGATGTATAATATCTACCTAGAATCGAAAATACAATCATGATGGAGGAAAATTTTATGAAAAAAATCACGGCAATCTTATGTGCGATGGCTGCGGTTATGATGCTGGCAGCTGGCTGCGGTTCTGATTCCAAACAGGCCGCCAATGATCAGAAGGTTCTGCGGGTGGGTACGGAACCGACTTTTGCTCCTTTTGAATTCCAGAAACAGGACTCCAGTGATTTTGAGGGCTTTGATATGGACTTGGCCCGGGCGATCGGCAAGCAGCTGGGCAGAAAAGTGGAAATCCAGAACATGGGCTTTGATGCGCTGATTCCGGCGCTGAACTCCGGCAATATTGATATGGCCATTGCGGGCATGAGCATTACGCCGGACCGGCAGAAGGCTGTGACTTTCTCGGATCCGTACTATACTTCTGGTCTGACAGTGGTGGTCCGCAAGGACGAAACGGGCATCAAGGGAATCCAGGACCTGGAAGGCAAGAAGATTGCGGTACAGATTGGCACCACGGGTGCTGAACGTGCCGGCAAGGTGCCCGGGGCTCAGGTGACCAGCTTTGATACCAACTCCCAGGTATTCCTGGAACTGAACAACAAGGGTGTGGATGCGGTCATTATCGACAAACCGGTGGCTGCCTACTACCTGACCCAGGAAGGCAAGGATAAGGCTATGCTGGTGGGCGAGACTCTGGAAGCGGAAGATTACGGGATGGCTTTCAAGAAGGACAGCAAGCTGGCTGCTGACGTAAACAAGGCACTGGCTGAATTGAAGAAAAACGGTGAATACGACAAAATCTATACCAAATGGTTTGGTACTGATAAAAAAGCCAAATAAGGCTACCTGGCAGAAGGGTGAAAATGCATGAACTTTGAAATTATTGAGCAGTCCCTGCCCTTACTATTGGCAGGGGCGGGCATTACCATTGAGATTACGGCCCTGAGTGTGGGTTTTGGTATGGCCATTGGGGTCATTGTTTCTCTAATCCGGCTGTCGGGGATTAAGCCGCTGCGGATTTTGGGGAACATTTACGTGGACTTTCTGCGGGGCACGCCTCTGCTGGTTCAGATTTTCCTGGTGTATTTTGCGCTGCCGGCGCTGATCCATCACCGGGTGGATGCGTTTGTGGCTGCTATTGCGGCCTGCTCCATCAACAGTGGTGCGTATGTGGCGGAAGTGTTCCGGGGCGGCATTGAATCCATCGACAAAGGGCAGATGGAAGCTGGCCGGAGCCTGGGGATGACCTGGTGGCAGACCATGCGCTACATTATTCTGCCCCAGGCGTTCAAGAGAATTATCCCTCCTCTGGGCAACGAATTCATTGCCATGCTGAAGGATTCTTCCCTGGTATCTGTTATCGGGTTTGAGGAACTGACCCGTCGGGGCCAGCTGATTATTGCCCGGACGTATGCTTCTTTTGAAATCTGGCTGACGGTTGCTGTGCTGTACCTGATTATGACCCTGGCTGTTGCCCGTTTTGTAGGCCTCTTGGAAAGGCGGTTTAAGAAAGATGAACGATAAATTGATACAGATTTCCGGCCTGAGAAAAAGCTACGGGGACAACGAAGTTTTAAAGGGCATCGATGTAGATATTGCGGAAAAGGAAGTGGTGGTGGTTATCGGTCCTTCCGGCGGCGGCAAGAGTACGTTCCTGCGCTGCATCAACTATCTGGAAGTGCCTACGGCCGGCACCATTACCTTCGATAATATTCCTCTGAACGGGGAAGCCAACATCAACGAGGTCCGGAAGGAAATCGGCATGGTGTTCCAGCGTTTCAATCTGTTCCCCCATATGACGGTGATGGAAAACCTGATCCTGGCGCCTATGAAGGTCCGGGGCGTCAAGAAGGAAGAAGCGGTGGAACTGGCGGAACGGTATCTGACCAAGGTAGGGCTTTTGGAAAAGGCTGACAGCTATCCCAACTCCCTGTCCGGCGGCCAGCAGCAGCGGGTGGCTATTGCCCGGGCGCTATGCATGAAGCCCAAGGCTATGCTGTTTGACGAACCGACCTCGGCGCTGGATCCGGAAATGATCAACGAAGTACTGGACGTTATGAAGCAGCTGGCCAAGGAAGGCATGACCATGGTGGTGGTTACCCACGAAATGGGGTTTGCCCGTGAAGTGGGGCACCGGGTGCTGTTCCTGGACCAGGGGAAGATTCTGGAAGAGGCTGAACCGAAGGAATTCTTTGCCCATCCGAAAAACGAACGGGCGGCCAGCTTCCTGTCCAAGATTCTGTAAGGGTTTTGGGGGTAATTTTGGGGCGATTGTGTAAACAATTGTTACAAAGAGTTACTTATAAGAAAAAAACTTACAAGAATTTTTAATTCTTTGCAGGAATACGGAAGGTACTGTAGAAATAATACCATAAGAACGAACAGGAAACGTCCTGTTGGTGAGGAGGTAGTTATTATGGCAGTAAGAGTACGTGGTAAAAACATTGAGGTCACCCCTGCATTAAAAGACTATGTGGAAAAACGGATTGTGACCATCACCAAACAGTTCAAGACGGTGGGTGAAATTACGGCGGTAATGCGGGTGGAACGGGGAAACCACATTGTGGAAATCACCGTACCGGCCAGCGGGATTGTATTGAGAGCGCAAGAAACTTCCGATGATATGTATGCATCCATTGATAAATGTGTTGCCAAGATCGAAAGACAGATTCACAAGTATAAGACCCGTCTGATGAAACGGAAATACAGCAACTTCCGTGATGAAGAACCGGCTCCGTTGCCGGAGCTCAGTGAAGAGGTTCCGGAAGAAACGGAAGAATTCAAGGTGGTCCGCAACAAGACCTACCGGATGCGTCCCATGGGCGTGCAGGAAGCCATTATGCAGATGAACATGCTGAACCATGATTTCTTCGTTTTCTTCAACGATGAAACGGAACAGATTGCCATCGTATATCGGCGGAAAAATGGCGATTACGGCTTGATCAATCCGGAATTGTCCTGATTTCATGAATTGTTTACAAAGAGTCGAGGCTTTTGCCTCGACTCTTTTTGACTTTCATATACCTATTTGCTACAATTAGAAAATAGGCTTAGTAGGATTTTTTGCACTTATGAGGAGTGATCTCGTTGCTGGAAAAGCTAATGAAAGTAGTCTTTGGCGACCCTAACGCTAAAGAGTTGAAGGTATGCCAAAACTATGTAAATAAGATTAATGCGCTGGAACCGGAAATGGCCGGTTTAAGTGACGCACGGCTGTGCGCTAAGACCAGCGAATTCCGGCTGCGGCTGTCCAAGGGGGAAACCCTGGATGACCTGTTGCCGGAAGCCTTTGCGGTGGTCCGGGAGGCGGCAAAACGGGTGATGGGTATGCGTCATTTCGACGTACAGCTCATCGGCGGCTGCATCCTGCACCGGGGCAATATTGCGGAAATGCGTACTGGTGAAGGGAAAACCCTGGTGGCCACCCTGCCCGCGTATTTGAACGCACTGGAAGGCAAGGGCGTGCACGTGGTAACGGTCAACGATTACCTGGCCCGCCGGGACAGTGAAGACATGGGCCGGGTATTCCGGTTCCTGGGGCTGTCCGTGGGGCTGATTATCCACGACATGGATTTCCCTGCCCGGAAGGCGGCTTATGCGGCTGATATTACCTACGGGACCAACAATGAATTTGGGTTTGACTATCTGCGGGACAACATGGTGGTGTCCGAAGACCAGATGGTACAGCGCCCGCTGCATTACGCCATCGTGGACGAAGTGGACAGTATCCTGATTGATGAGGCCAGAACGCCGCTTATCATTTCCGGCCCGGGGGAAAAATCCACGGACCTGTACAATGTGATGGCTTCCGTAGTAGCCAATATGAAAAAAGATGTGGACTACACGGTGGACGAAAAGCAAAAGACCGTGGCACCTACGGAAGTGGGTATTGCCAAGGCGGAAAAAATGCTGGGGGTCCAGAATATGTACGCCGGGGAAAACGGCGTGGACCTGTCCCACCAGCTGATGGCCGCCCTGAAGGCCAAAGCCCTGATGTTCCGGGACCGGGACTATGTGGTCAAGGACGGAGAAGTCATTATTGTTGACGAATTCACCGGCCGGCTGATGTACGGCCGCCGTTTCTCCGAAGGGCTGCACCAGGCTATCGAAGCCAAGGAACATGTGAAGGTGGAACGGGAAAGCCAGACCCTGGCAACCATTACCTTCCAGAACTACTTCCGGATGTACGACAAGCTGTCCGGCATGACTGGTACGGCCAAGACGGAAGAACAGGAATTCCAGAAGATTTACGGGCTCAGCGTTTACGTGGTGCCCACCAATAAACCCAACATCCGTATCGACTATCCGGATGTTATCTACAAGACCAAGAAGGCCAAGTACCGGGCGGTAGTCAAGGCCATTGAGGAGCTGCACGCCAAGGGTCGGCCGGTGCTGGTAGGTACTACTTCCATTCAGCAGTCCGAAGAACTGTCCGATATGCTGAAGAAGAAGGGCATCCAGCACAATGTGCTGAACGCCAAGTACCACGAAAAGGAAGCTGAAATCGTGGCCGACGCCGGCCAGATGGGCGCCGTGACCATTGCCACCAACATGGCTGGCCGTGGTACGGATATTACCCTGGGTGAAGGGGTCGCTGAACTGGGCGGCCTGCACATCATTGGTACGGAACGGCACGAATCCCGCCGTATCGACAACCAGCTGCGGGGCCGCTGCGCCCGTCAGGGGGACCCGGGCTCTACCCGTTTCTACCTGTCCCTGGAAGATGATCTGATGCGGCTGTTTGGTTCCGACAATATTTCCGGCATTATGGACAAGCTGGGAATGGAAGAAGACGAACCCATCGAACACAAGCTGGTTACCCGTTCCATCGAGAACGCCCAGAAGAAGGTGGAATCCCGGAACTTCGATATCCGGAAACACGTACTGGAATACGACGATGTAATGAACCAGCAGAGAGAGGTTATCTACGACCAGCGCCGGAAGATTCTGGAGCGGGCGGACCTGAAGGACGATGTGCTGAACATGGCCAGCCATATTGTGGACCGGACGCTAAGCATGTACGCTCCTCCTGACGCCTACAGCGAGGATTGGGATATTCCGGGTATGATTGCCTACGCCGAGGAGTTTTATGCGCCTCAGGGGCTGCTCAAGGCCGAGACGCTGCAAAATATGAGCCGGGAAGAGCTGGACGAATACCTGCATAAGGTAGCCGTAGATGCCTACAACGCCCGGGAAGAAGCCATTGGGGCTCCGATTCTGCGGGAACTGGAGAACCTGGTGATGCTGAAGGTGGTGGACGGCCACTGGATGGAACATCTGGACGCCATGGACGCCCTGCGGGAAGGCATTGGCCTGCGGGCTTACGGCCAGCGGGATCCTTTGGTAGAATACAAATTTGAAGCCTACGATATGTTCGAAGCCATGAAGGAAACGATTGTGGACGATGTGGTGCGGTACATGTACCGGGTAAACGTGGTGACCCAGCCTGCGGTGGAAGACCACTTGTCCAACGCCCAAGTAAACAATCCCAACGTGGACGGCGCGGAGAAACAGGTCCGGGAACCGGCGATGGTTTCCCACGAGCCTGAAGTGGGAAGAAACGATCCCTGCCCCTGCGGCAGCGGCAAAAAATACAAAAACTGCTGTGGCAAAAACAGCTGATTGACAAGAACGAAGCTGGGGCTTTTCCCGGCTTCGTTTCCCTTGTTTTTAAAACTAAACTGAGAAAGGGCTGTGGACGGTGTTACTGGAAGAACTAAAACCGGAAATCAATGGTTTGAAAGACAAATTGCAGGAAATGAACGGGGCCCTGAAAATCCCCCAAAAGGAAGAACGGATTCAGGACCTGGAGCACCAGATGGCGGCTCCGGGGTTCTGGGACGATGCGGATAAGGCCCAAAAGGTGGCCCAGGAAGCCAACAATCTGAAAAGTGATGTGGATACCTTCCATTCCCTGGAAACGAAGATTGAGGATATTGAAACCCTGTGGGAAATGGCTGTGGAAGAAAACGACGACAGTCTCCAGGAAGAAATTGAGGGCGAGCTGGAAAAGGGCAAGAAGACTCTGGCGGACCTGGAACTGGGGCTGCTGCTCAGCGACCAGTACGACAGCAACAATGCCATTTTGACCCTACACGCCGGGGCCGGCGGCACCGAGGCCCAGGACTGGACCAGCATGCTCATGCGGATGTTTACCCGCTATGCAGAGCGCAAGGGCTTTGCGGTGGAAATGCTGGACGTGCTCCCCGGGGAAGAAGCGGGCATCAAGAGTGCTACGCTGTCCATTAACGGGCACAATGCCTACGGGTATCTGAAAAGCGAAAAGGGTGTGCACCGGCTGGTGCGGATTTCTCCCTTTGACGCCAACGCCCGGCGGCACACGTCTTTCTCTGCGGTGGACGTGATGCCGGAAATCGACAACACGGTGGAAGTGAATATCAACATGGACGATGTGCGGGTGGACTACTACCGGGCCAGCGGCGCCGGCGGCCAGCACGTCAACAAGACGTCTTCGGCAGTGCGGATGACCCACATTCCTACGGGGATTGTGGTGCAGTGCCAGAACGAACGTTCCCAGCTGCAAAACAAGGAACGCTGCCTGGCTCTCTTGCGGGCCAAGCTGTTTGAATACGAAAAGGCCATTCAGGACAAGAAAATCAGCGATTTGGCCGGGGATTACCAGGCCATCGAATGGGGCAGCCAGATTCGTTCCTACGTGTTCCAGCCCTATACCATGGTAAAGGATCACCGGACCGGTGCGGAAACCGGGAATGTGCAGGCCGTGATGGACGGCGACCTGGACCTGTTTGTGGAAAGTTATCTGCGCAGCCTGAAGCATTAATGGGACTGGCTTAGGGAGAGTAACCGTATATGAAGAACTATAAAAAATTATTCGCGGCACTGGTGGGTCTGGGACTGGTTTGTTCCCTGAACCTGAACTGGCAGCGCATCCAGGTGGAAAAAGCCAACAAGCAGATTGAAACCGTGATGGAATACAACAGCCTGGTGCGGATTGCCCAGGAAGAAGGGGTTCCCAAGGAAACGGTGTTCAAGGAATTCAAGGACCGGGAGGTTACCACCCTGGCGGTGTTTGATACCAATCTGGATAAATTGTCCCAAAGCGGGGCAGTGAATGTAGTGACCGGTGCCCAGCTGCTGAGCCAGAGAAAACTGGGGGCGCTGAGCCCTGCCTGGCAGGCCATTACGGACAATCCTGATTTTGTAACTGATGCAGTCTATCTGTCCGAGGGGCAGTCTCCCCGGGCCCTGAACGAGGCGGTGGAGGATATCCGGCTGCGCTTTGGGGCGGACCGGATTGTGGAGCTTAGTGCGGCGCCCCGGATCCTGCGGTTTACCGGGGATACGGTGGTGAGCAAGAACCCCATTGCCGGGGACCAGCGGGGAATCCGGGAAATGGACCTGGGGCCCTCCACGGACGAACTCCAAGATGTAACGAAAAATGGCTTTATGGTAGCCATTCGCCCTACCAACTACAGCGAGCGGTACACGGCGGGGGCTGCCTCCGCCCCGGAACAGATCGAGGCGCTGTTTAACCGGTTGGATAACAGCGGGGCTACGGTGTCCCTGATGATTGGCAGCGGCAAGCAGATGCTGGGCAACAAGGAACAGCTGCCGCTGGTGGCCAAGGACCTGGATGCACGGCATATTACTCTGGGCATGGTGGAAGGGGTCACCCAATTGCAGTTTGTGAACCTGGAAGGGCTGACCAAGCTGGCGGACCTGACTCATTACCAGGTGGCCAGGACCTACGTGATTGCCGATGCGGAACAGCGGAAGATGCAGGTGTTTGATGCGTTCCGGCGCTGGTCCCTGTCCGACGAGGAACGGAATATCCGGGTGAACTACATCAAGACGTTCCTGACGCCCCGGGACAACAAGACCCTGCTCCAGACCAATCTGGACTATGTGGAAGCAGTGAACAAAGACGTGGCCAGCAAGGGCTTTACCTCTGGCCGGGCTGACATTTACCAGGTGTACCAGCCGTCCAAGCTGTGGTACATTCCGCTGGCTTTCTCTCTGGCAGCTGCCTGGTGTCTGTATTTCCTGCTGCTGGACGTGCTGCCGGAAAAACATTACACCAAAGCGGTGGTGGGCCTGGGGGCTGTGATTTCGGCCTCGGTATTTGGACCTACGCTGCTGGCCCGGCAGGGCATTGCCTTTGGGGCAGCGGTGATTTTCCCGGTGCTGTCCATGGCCCGGATGCTGGAAATCTGGAAGCGCCGGGGGCAGGAGGGCTCCTTTGGGGCCCTGGCCGGCCGGACGGTGGTGGATTTGTTTGTAACTATGGTGTTATCCCTGATTGGCGCCAGCCTTCTTGGCGGGGTGCTCAGCGATACCCGGTTCCTTTTGGAAATGGATATCTACCGGGGGGTCAAGGCCACCTTTATGCTGCCGGTGTGCCTGGTGTTCCTTCTGTTCATGAAGAACCACGGGTTCTGGAACAAAGGGGAAAACTGGCGTAAGCCGGTGGCCAGACTGGAAGGGTTCCTGAAGCGGCCGCTGAATCTCAACGCCTTTTTGGTGCTGGGAATCTTCGCTTTTGTGGCCTGGGTATTTATCGGCCGCAGCGGCCATACGGCCGGGGTGCCGGTGCCTGCCATTGAGCAGAAGCTGCGCTACTTCCTGGAGGAGACCATGTGGGCCCGTCCCCGGGAAAAGGAATTTATGATTGGCCATCCGGCCTTCTTCCTGGCGGCCTGGGCTGCCTGGAAAAAGCTGCCCACCTGGTTCTACGGGCTGTGTGCCGTGGGCGCGGTGATTGGCCAGGGGTCTTTGGTACAGACCTTCTGCCATATGCGTTCTCCCATTCTCATGTCCTATGTGCGGGCCTTGGATGGGTATGCGGTAGGGGTGGTGCTGGGGCTCATTGCCCTGGTACTGTTTGCCTGGGCTTATCCTCATGTGCAGCGCCTTTTGGCAAGGAGGGACACTCTTGGGTAAGATTCTGATTTCCGGCTACTACGGGTTTTCCAACGCCGGGGACGAAGCCATGCTGACGGCCATTATTACGGCTCTCAGAAAAAAGGACCCCAGTGTAGAAATTACCGTGATATCCGGTCATCCTGAAGCCACCAGCAAGCTGCACCAGGTAAAGGCGGTGCACCGGTTTGCGCCCCTGGGAATCCTGAAGGCCATGCTGCACACGGACCTTTTGCTTTCGGGCGGGGGAAGCCTGCTGCAGAACGTGACCAGTCATATCAGTCTGTTGTATTATCTCAGCATTATTGCCCTGGCCCGGCTTTTGGGCCGGAGGGTGATGCTGTTTGCCCAGGGCATTGGGCCCATTCGGGGCGGTGTGTGCCGGCTGCTCACCCGGCTGATTTGCAGCCGGGCGGACCTGATTACGGTCCGGGACGACGGTTCTCTGGAGGATTTAAATGCCATGGGGATTCCCGCCAGCCGGGTGCTGGTTACCTCGGATGCGGTGTTTTCCCTGCCGCCGGGACGAAAGGAAGAAGGAAAGCGGCTCCTGGCCAAACTGGGGGTGGACCTGAACCGGCCGGTGGTGGGCTTTGCCCTGCGCCACTGGAAGGGGGAGGCACGGTTTAGCCGGGAGTTTGCCGGTGCGGCCGATGCCCTGAAGTGGGAGTTTGGGGCCCAGATTCTCTTTATTCCGCTACAATTTCCGGCGGACGCGGAGCTGTCCCAGGCGGTGGCAGCGGCTATGGAAAACCAGCAGGATGTGTATATGCTGGACCAGAAGTGCTCCACCCAGGAGTACCAGGACCTTATCAGCGGGCTGCATCTGCTGATTGGCATGCGGCTCCACGCCCTGGTGTTTGCGGCCATTAACGATGTGCCGCTGATGGCGGTTTCCTACGATCCCAAGGTGGACCGGTTTGTGGCCGGGATGAAGGGCAACGTGGTGAATACCATTGACAAGATTACCGCTGGGGAAATCCTCTCCATGGCCCGGGAGCTGTGGCAGCAGGATGGCCGGCAGGGCCGGGAACAGATCCAGGCCCTGCGCCAGGAAGCGGAAAAGAATATTGAAAGAGCGGTGGAACTGAGCCGACAATAATTGAAGGAGGCGGGAATCGTGCTGGTAATGAAGCATGCCGGTAAGGTATATCCAGGGGGAGCGGTGGCTCTTTCGGATATCAACGTGCATATTAAGCCGGGGGAATTTGTTTTTCTGGTAGGGCCCAGCGGGGCGGGGAAATCCACTTTTGTGCGGCTGATTTCCCGGGAAATCGAACCTACTTCCGGCCAGATTCTGGTAGATGGCGTGGATGTGATGAAGCTGCGGCGCAGTGAGATTCCTTTTCTCAGACGGCAGCTGGGCATCGTATTCCAGGATTACCGCCTGCTGAACGATCGGACGGCTTACGAAAATATTGCCTTTGCCATGCAGGTCATTGAAACGCCTGCCCATAAAATCAAGAACCGGGTCAACGAGGTGCTGGAACTGGTGGGACTGAAGGGCCGGGGGAAGAATTACCCCGGTGAGATGTCCGGCGGGGAACAGCAGCGGGTGGCCATTGCCAGGGCCATTGTCAACGATCCTTTGCTGGTGATTGCCGATGAGCCTACGGGCAACCTGGACCCGGAAACCAGTATGGAAATCATGAACATTTTCTCCCAGATCAACCATAATGGAACCACCATTATCATGGCAACCCATGACAAGACCATGGTGGACTACATGCAAAAACGCGTCATTGCCATTGAAAATGGGCAGATCGTGCGGGATGATCTCAAAGGAGTTTACGGTTATGAACTTTAGTACAATCTGGTATTATCTGAAAGAAACCTTTACCTCCCTGAAGCGCAATTCTCTCATGAGCATTGCGTCCATCTCCACGGTGGCGCTGTCCATTCTGGTGCTGGGGATGTTTCTTACCATGGTGCTGAATGTGAACAATCTGGCGAAGCATCTGGAAAATCAGGTGCAGGTAACGGTGTATATGGCTGATTCGGCCACGGCTGATCAGTTAAAAAATATGGATGCCGCCTTGCGGGGCACCGAGGGCATTGTGAAGGTGACCCCGGTGACCAAGGCCCAGGCTCTGAAGAATTTCAAGGAGCGGCTGGGGGAGCAGCAGAAGCTGCTGGACGCCCTGGGGGAAGACAACCCGTTCCCGTATTCCTTTGAAATCCAGGTGGACCGGCCGGAACGGATTGGGCAGCTGGTACCCGTCATCGAAAAGATGCCCGGGGTGGAAACTGCCAAGTTCGGCCAGGAAGTGGTGGAACATATTTTTCAGCTGACCAGGATTCTTCGGGTGGGGGGCGTTGCGCTCATCCTGATGCTGGCCATTGCCACGCTGTTTATTATTTCCAATACCATCCGCATTACGGTATTTGCCCGGCGGCGGGAAGTGAATATTATGAAGTACGTGGGTGCCACGGACTGGTTTATCCGCTGGCCTTTCCTTTTGGAAGGGATGATTATCGGGTTTGTGGGGGCAGCCATTGCCGCCGCAGCCCTGTTCCAACTGTATAATGCGGCCCAGCAGAAAATCTACGCCACCCTGTCCTTCTTTCCTATGCTGCCCAGCTGGCCGTATATGTACTATCTGTGCGGCGGGCTGATTGTGGTGGGCACCCTGATTGGGGCCTGCGGCAGCAGCATTTCCCTGCGCAAGTTCCTGGACGTATAAGGGGGGCGGGCGCATGAAGAAAGGGAAAACGGGAGCAGCGCTCCTGGCGGCACTCCTTGTTTCGCTGCAGCTTTCGGCAGCGGTGACCCAGGCGGAATCCATTGAGGACAAGAAAGCGGAGCTGCAGGACGTGCAGCAGCAGATGGAAGAAAAGGACGCCCAGCGGGAAAACAAGAAGGCGGAAATCAAATCTGCGGTGGACCGGCTGATTGCTGCCCAGAACGAGCTGGCAGCGGCCAAACGGGAACTGGCGGAGGTGGAGGGCCGGCAGCGTGACCTGGAAATCCAGATCCGGCAGAACGAGGCGGCGCTCTACGCCAAGCAGCAGGATTACGACAGGACCCGGGAAATCTACAAAAAGCGTCTGCGGGATATTTATGAAAACGGTCAGGTGAATTACCTGGATGTGCTGCTGGGGTCCACGGATTTCCGGGATTTTGCGTCCCGGATGTTCCTGCTCCAGCGGGTAATCCACCGGGACTTTGCCCTGATTGCCCGGCTGGAAACCCAGAAGGAAGCCTTGCAGGCCCAGCAGGCTACCCTGGAGGCCAACAAGCGGGACCTGGACGCCACCCACGCCCAGGTAGCGGCCAAGCAGCAGCTGGTGCAGCAGAAGACGGCGGAACGGCAGGCCCTGTACGAACAGGCCCTGGCGGAAAAAGCCCAACTGGATGCGGAGTACGAGGAACTCCAGCGCAGCAGTGCCCAGATTACGGACATGATCAAGCGCATGGAGGAGCAGGGACGGATTACGGCGGCCCAGCACGGCTCCGGACGGCTGAGCTGGCCCATCTACGGGGAGATTACGTCACCTTTTGGCTGGCGGGTACACCCCATTTGGGGAACCCAGATTTTCCACGCGGGGATTGATATTGCCTGCGACTACGGCGACCCGATTCGGGCGGCCGATGGCGGCGTGGTAATCTACGCCGGCTGGATGGGCGGCTACGGCAATGCGGTTATGATTGACCATGGGGGCGGCCTGGTGACGCTGTACGGGCACAATACTTCGCTGAATGTCAGCGAAGGGGAGTCCGTCAGCAAGGGTCAGGTGATTGCCCAGGCCGGCAGTACCGGTGATTCCACCGGTCCCCACTGCCATTTTGAGGTCCGGGTCCACGGCGAGGTAACCCAGCCTTTGGATTATCTGCCGTAAAGGAGAAGAGAATCTATGTTTAAGAAAAAATACAGCGCTGCGGCCCTCCTGGAAACGTTTTTCCTGTCTTTGGGGGTGTTCTGCGGCGGGTCCTATTATCTGCTGAAAAACTGGGTGGGGGATCCGGAGGCTCTGGGTGAGATTGTCCGGACCATGCATCTGATTCAGCAGCATTATGTAGGGGAAGCGGACCGGAAGAAGATTTATGATGGCGCCCTGAACGGGATGGTGAAGCAGCTGGGGGACCCGTACTCCACCTATTTGGACAACCAGGATTTTGCTGCCCTGAATACCATGACCGAAGGCCATTTTGGCGGGGTGGGCATGGTGATGGGCATGAAGGATGACCATACCTTTGTGGTGGTATCGCCCATTGAGGATACACCGGCCTACAAGGCGGGAATCAAGTCCGGGGACGTGCTGCTGCAGATTGACGGCAAGGAACTGGCGGGGGAAAGCCTCAGCGATGTGGTAAAGCAGATCCGGGGCCAGGACGGCACCCAGGTGCAGCTGCTGCTCCAGCGGGGGGAAGAAGAACCTCAGACCTACACCATTACCCGGGGGGATATTAAAATCAAGAGTGTCTACGGGAAAATGGAAGACGGCAATATCGGCTATATCCGGATTACCAACTTCAGTGAGGATACCGGGAAGGATTTCCAGGCGGAGCTGAAGAAGCTGGAGGACCAGGGAATGAAAGCTCTGGTGCTGGACCTGCGGGACAACCCGGGGGGACTGCTCAGCAGCGGGGTGGCCGTGGCCCAGTGCCTGGTGCCCAAGGGTCCCATTGTGTCGGTAACGGACAAGCAGGGCAAGACCATGACGGAATCGTCCACTTTGGACAAATTCCCGTATCCTCTGGCGGTGCTGGTGAACAAGGGAACGGCGTCGGCGGCAGAGATTGTGGCCGGGGCCATCCAGGACACCCATGCGGGCCAGCTGTTTGGGGAGAAGACCTACGGCAAGGGCGTGGTGCAGAACGTGTTCCTGCTGTCCCCGGACACGGCGGTAAAGCTGACGGTAGCCAAGTACTATACCCCCAGCGGCCGGAGCATCGACAAGGTGGGGATTACGCCGGACGTGGCGGTGGCTGCGGAGGACGAGTACGGCACCAATCAGGTGCAGGCGGCGGAAGCGTATTTAAAAGAGCAGCTGCAATAACACAGGTCAGGAGAGTGTACGATGGATATTTTCAATCAACTGAGCAGTCATTTTCAGGGATGGAACGCATATCTGACTACCGACGCCGGGAGGCTGGCGGCCTGGCCCTATGTGTGGACCGGGTTAAAAATCCTGCTGGCTTTGGTGATTCTGCTTTTGGTGCTGTACCAATACCGGGCCCGGCAGGTACGGCGGCAGCGGGGCATCAAGTACCGGCTTTCCAAGCTGATTTCCCATTTGTGCGATACCTACGAGCAGATGGAGGACATCGACTGGAAAAACCAGATTTGCTATACCTATGTGATTCACGATGGAAAGCTGAATGTGCAGGAAAAGCCGTTCCAGAACGTAACGGAACTGGCCGGGGAACTCCATCCGGAGGACGCCCGGAAGTACACGGAAGATTTCCTGCGGTCGGCGGTGGAAAAGGCCATGAAGACCTGCGGCCAGGTGGAATTTACTGCCCGGGAAAAGCAGAAGGACGGCTCCTATCGGTGGATGTCCTATTTGCTCCAGGGCATCAAGAAGGATAAGACCCATCGCCGGAGCTGCCTGCTCCTAAAGCATGGGGTGGACGATATGCACAGCCAGGAAATGGAGCGGCGGGCCCAGCTCACCAGCGCCATGGACCAGGCCCGGGAACTGGCGGAGGCCAAGAGCAAGTTTATGGCCCACATCAGCAAGGATACCCGGGAAGCGCTGCACTCCATTATGGGGTATCTGACCCTGGCGGAGGACGAAGCCAGCCAGGAAACCCGGAAGGAATATGTACGGGAAAGCCAGGAGCAGGTCCGGTACCTTTTGGGGGTGCTGAACGATGTTATCGACCTGTCTGCCATGGAAAATGGCACATTGCAGACCCATTACGAAGCCTTTGACGTACAGAAGCTGCTGGATTCGTTGAACCAGGTGTTCCAGGACGAGGCGGCCAAGCGGCAGCTTGATTTTTCCATGCAGGTGGAGGCTTTGCAGTATCCTCGGCTCTTGGGGGATCAGAACCGGCTGGAACAGGTGCTGTTAAATGTGCTGAACAACGCTATGCTGTTTACGGAAGCCCAGCACAAGGTGACCTGCCAGATTCGGGAAAAGGCCATCAAGCACAAACGGGTGTGCCTGGAAGCGGTGGTCCAGTGCGAGGGCATGGAAGTGCCGGAGAATATGCTGGATAAGGTGTTCCTGCCCTTTGAGCTGTCCAGCCAGGTGGACGGGAATACGGTCCACGGCGGTCTGGGGCTGGCGGTGACCCACAACCTGGTGCACGTACTGGGCGGGGTGATCAAGGCCGACCAGGCGGAAGGCAAGGGGATGCGGTTTACCATTGAGCTGCCCTTTGGCTACGAAAAGCATGCGGCCAAGCTGACGGCGGAGGAGGTTCATCTCCAGGGCAAGCACCTCCTGGTGGCAGAAGACAGCGATTTGAACGCCCAGGTGCTGGAGAAGATTACGGCACCTTTGGGGATGCTGCTGGACCGGGTGACCAACGGCAAGGAAGCCTGCGACAAGTTTGCCCAGGCTGCGCCCCATACCTATGACGCCATTTTGCTGGATCTGGATATGCCGGTTATGAACGGCAATGAGGCGGCCAAGGTGATTCGGGCTATGGACCGAGAGGACGCCAAGACGGTGCCCATTATCGCCATGACGGAGAACCTGATTTCGGAGGATGTGGCCCAGGCGCTGAAGAATGGAATGAACGGGCAGTTGGTGAAGCCGCTGGAGAAGGAGCAGCTGCTGCAGGTTCTGCTGAGTTTTTTGTAAGGGTAAGAATAACGATAGAATAACGATAGGAAAAGGCATACTGCTGATGCGGGAGCGTCAGCAGTATGCCTTTTTGGTGCGGGCAATGGACCTGATGTGTGCTGATGCCGGGTATCCCCTCTCCTGCATCCCCTTTCAATCACACTGCGGCCGGTGGAAAGGGGATGCTTTCCTCTCCCCTCGTATGATATGTATGTGAGTTATTAAAAACAGCTC
>NZ_QRMX01000035.1:0-17046 GCF_003472805.1 Acidaminococcus sp. AM05-11
AAGGTAGTGATGCAGGAGAGTGGATTCCCGGCACCACATCACTTCAGGTTCGCGGACCGCACCAACAGGCATCCTCCCCAAACCTTACTTAGAAAGGACAATCCCCATGCACAAAAAATCACTTCCTGCCCTAATCCTGGCCGGCCTCCTCCTAACCACCACTGCCTTTGCTGCCCGGCTGACCCAAATCGCCAGCTCGGACAAACAGTGGACCGGCGTCGCAGTGTCCCAATCCGGGCGGATCTTCGTCAATTACCCCACCTGGAACGACTACCCTCGGGACTACCGGGTCGCCGAACTGGTGGACGGCAAACTCCAGGCTTATCCCAGCCCTGAAGCCAACCGGGACTTCGTCTGCGTCCAAAGCGTCATAGCCGATGGCGAGAACCACCTGTGGATCCTGGACCCGGCCAAACTCCGGGACAAACCCGTAGCCAAAACCGGCGCCCGGCTGTATGAAGTGGACCCTGCCCCTGGGGTCGCCTTGCTCATTATAGCCCGGCCAAAACCGGCGCCCGGCTGTATGAAGTGGACCTGTCCACCAACCGGATTACCCGGATCTTTGTCTTTCCAGAAACTGTGGCCCGGCCCGGCAGCTACCTGAACGACGTCCGCTTGGACCTGAACCGCAAGGTGGCCTATCTCACAGACTCCGGGGAAGGGGGTATTGTGGTCCTGGACCTGTCCACTGGGGACGCCTGGCGGGCCCTGACCGATATACCCCAGGTCAAAGCCAACCTCCAGCAGATAGACTTTGTTTCCACCGGCCCCGATACCCATGTGAGCCAAAGCGATGGTCTGGAACTCTCCGCTGACGGCAATACCCTGTATTTCACCGCCCTGGGCGGGGACAAACTCTACGCCGTACCCACCGCCGTGCTGAGAAACCGAAAACTCACCGTACCCCAGCGCCAGCGCTCCATCCAGGTGGAGAACCCCCAGAACGTCCCCACCGACGGCCTGATACTAGACGGCCATACCCTGTATATGGCCGACCTGCCCAAAGAAACCCTGTGGACCTATGACCTGAAAAAACACCAGGGCAAAGACCTAGACCTGGGCCAGCCCCTCCGCTGGGCCGATAGCTTCGCCAAAGGCCCAGACGGCACCCTGTACTTCACCACCTCCCAAATCAACTACCCCAAGAACCAGCGCACCAAATATGGCCTGTATAAACTGGAACCCTAAAAGAAGAACAAAAGGCATTCCCCCTGAAGTCAATGGGGGAGTGCCTTTTGTTCTGTCCAGCAGACCCTTCGAACAATTGCGGCCGCAGGCCGCAGAAGGAGCACTTCCCGTCACTACCATAGGAGAGTGCTCAGCTTCTAAAGGGAATTTGCAATAAAAATACACTTTATTCTTCTTCACTGTACGCACGTTGTGTTTAGAAGAATGTACTTTAAGAAACGTAGTAATACATTTTTGCTGACCGAATTTAAGCATTTGCGGCCCCCGGCCGCCTGCCTTCCCCTTAACAGTGCGCTGCTTGGCGTGCACTGTTAAGGGGAAGGAAAGCTCCGCCCCTAATTGCAAAGCGGAGCAAGGATGGGGTTCCCAGCCGTGATGCCCGGAGGGATCAACTTGCACACGACAACTGCATATCACCTTCTCCTTGCATAAATCCATGAAAAAAGCTACAATAGGGACAATGTATTACCAACAGATTGACAACTGTCTTGACAATAAATCAGCCCCGCGCTGAACCCTAAGGAGATTCAATCATGGAAGATATTTTTGATGCCATTGCCCGTCTCAAAAAAGAACGCAACGCCATTATTCTGGCCCACGTGTACCAGCCGGAAGAAATCCAGGAAGTAGCCGATTTCTGCGGGGATTCCTTTGCCCTGGCCCAGCAGGCCGCCAAAACCGACGCCGACGTCATCGTGTTCTGCGGCGTCCGCTTCATGGCCGAAACCGCCAATATCCTGTCCCCGGACAAAATCACCCTGCTGCCCAATATGGAAGCTGGCTGCCGGATGTTTGACGATACTCTGGACGCCAAGGTCCGGGCCGTGCTCCAGGAGCACCCGGAATACACCGTGGTGTCCTATGTAAATACCCCGGCCTCGGTGAAGGCGCTGAGCACTATCTGCTGCACCTCCTCCAACGCCGTAGCCGTGGTGGATTCCCTGCCTAAGGACGCCGAAATCCTCTTTGTCCCCGACCAGAACCTGGGCTCCTTTACCGCCGCCAAAACCCAGCACAAGATCCACGGCTGGGCCAGCTGCTGCCCCACCCATGCAGCGCTAACCGTCGAAGAACTCCAGGCCGCCAAAGCCGAGCATCCCGGCGCCAAGGTCCTGATGCACCCGGAATGCCGGCCGGAAGTCCGTGCCCTGGCCGACTACGTAGGCAGCACCATGGGCATTATCCACTACGCAGAGGACAGCACGGACCAGGAATTCATCATTGCCACCGAATGCGGCGTCTTCGCTCCCCTGGAGCAGCGCTGCCCCGGCAAGAAGTTCTATCCCGCCGGTCGACTGATGCTGTGCCCCAATATGAAAATGATTACCCTGGATATGGTGAAGCAGTCCCTGGAAACCCTGGAACCCCGGATGGTGGTCCCCGAGGATATCCGGAACAAAGCCCGCCAGTCCCTGGAACGGATGCTGGCCATTTCCGGCGGAAAGAAGGCCTGAGCCATGGAATATTGGACCGCGTTTGATACGGAGCAGTTGACTCCCGTGGAAACCCAGGTGCTGGTCATCGGCTCCGGCGCCGCCGGGCTCACCACCGCCCTGGACTGCGCCCGGGCCGGAAAGCAGGTGCTGGTGGTGGTCCGGGATACCTTGGAGGACTGCAACACCGCCAAAGCCCAGGGCGGCATTGCTGCCGTTATGGGGGAGGGGGACTCCACCGCCCTGCATCTGGAAGATACCCTCATTGCCGGTGCCGGCCTTACCGACGAAGCCATGGCCAAAATCCTGGTGGAGGAGGGGCCGGCGTCCGTCCGGGACCTGATCCAGGACGGCGCCCTGTTTGACCGGACTGCCGACGGCACCCTGGCCCTGGGCCGGGAAGGTTGCCACAGCCGGAACCGGATTGTTCATGCCAACGGAGACAGCACCGGCGCCGAAGTAGCCCGGGCCCTCCGGGCCGCAGCCGCCAAGGAACCCAATATTACCGTTCTGGAGCACTGCTACGTTGCGGACCTTCTGGTGAAGGAGGGCACCTGCTATGGCGCCATAGCTCTCTACCAGGGCGGCCCCCTGTACCTGCGGGCCGCTGCCACCGTCCTGGCCACCGGCGGCCTGGGCCGCCTGTTTGCCTACACCACCAACCCCCACGGCGCCCTGGGTGCCGGCGCTGCCCTGGCCTACCGGGCGGGAGCCGAGCTCATGGATATGGAATTTGTCCAGTTCCATCCCACCGCCCTGGCCAAACTAGGCTGTCCCAGCTTCCTGGTATCGGAAGCCGTCCGGGGCGCTGGTGGCAAATTGTACAATACCCAGGGCGAACGCTTCATGCCCAAGCACCACCCCATGGCCGAGCTGGCCCCCCGGGACGTGGTGGCCCGGGCCATCGCCTGGGAAATGAAAAAATGCCAGAGCGACCACGTACTCCTGGACACCACCGGCATTGACCACTTTGCGGACAAGTTCCCCATGATTACCCGGACCCTGCGCTCCTATGGCGTGGACCCCGTAAAGGAGCAGATTCCCATTGCCCCGGCAGCCCACTACATGATGGGCGGCGTGCGCACCGATGCCCAGGGCCGGACCAATATCGCCCGCCTGTACGCCTGCGGGGAAGCCGCCTGCACCGGAGTCCAGGGCGCCAACCGTCTGGCCAGCAACTCCCTTTTGGAAGGCCTGGTGTTCGGCCACCGGACCGCAGAAGCCCTGGAAGGGGAAAGCGGCGTGGACTGCACAGCTAGGCACTGGGCCAGCCACCTGGTACCCGTGACCCAAAGCGAAAGCGAACTCCAGCAGCTCCAGGAAACCCTCCGCCAGCTGCTGAGCCGGCAGTTGGGCATTGCCCGGGACCGGGAAGGCATGGCTGAAGCCCTGCGGCAGCTGAAAGCCTGGGCCGCCCTCTTTGCCGGCACCGCCTGCACCACCGTTACCCAGCTGGACCTGCGCTGCCAGCTGCTGGTGTCCCAGCTGATCACCCAAGCCGCCCTTGCCCGGGAAGAAAGCCGGGGCGCCCATTACCGGACGGATTACCCCCTGTCCCGGGTGGGGTGGCAGCATCACAGCATTGAAAAACTACAGAAATCCCAGGAGGCTAACCTATGAACCCCTTACTGTTGGACCAGGACCTGAAAGCCTGGCTGGAAGAAGATATTGGTTTTGGCGATATTACCACAGAAGCCATCGTACCGCCGGACGCCGTGGCCACCGGCCTCATTCATACTAAAGAAGCTGGCCTTGTGTGCGGCCTGCCCCTGGCCCAGCGGGTCTTTGCCCTGCTGGACCCCACCCTGACCTTTGTGCCCATGGTGACGGAAGGCACCGCCGCAGGAGACCGGACTGTACTGGCTAAAGTTTCCGGCAGCGCCCGTTCCTTGCTTACCGGCGAGCGCCTGGCCCTGAACCTGCTCCAGCACCTGTCTGGCATAGCCACCTATACCCATAAACTGGCCCAACTGGCCGCCCCCTACGGTGCCGTAGTGGTGGATACCCGGAAAACCACCCCGGGCCTGCGCCAGCTGGAAAAATACGCCGTCCGGGTGGGCGGCGGCCGGAACCACCGCCAGGGTCTGTTTGACGCCGTCCTGATTAAAGACAACCACATTCAGGTAGCCGGCGGCATAACCCAGGCCTTGGAATTGGCCAAAAAGCACACCAGCCATATGACCAAAATCGAAATCGAAGTAGAAACGTTAGAAGGCGCCAGAGAAGCCCTCCAGGCCGGCGCCGACGTCATCATGCTGGACAACATGGCCCCCGAGCAAATGAAAGCCTGCGTCAAAGAACTCAAAGGCAAAGTGATTATAGAAGCCTCCGGCGGCATCAATGAGAACACCCTGGCCCAAGTGGCCGCCACCGGCGTAGACGTCATCTCCGTCGGCGCCCTGACCCATTCTGTTAAGGCATTGGATATCAGCATGGATATTGGGAAAATAAAATAAGGCAATGAAAAACGCTCTGGAAAACCCCAGAGCGTTTTTCATTGCATCAGCACCAAACCGATAGCTTGCAGACCGCACGACCAAAAAACGGTACAGAGTTTTCTACAGCTAAAATTTGCCTACGGGCAAATTTTCTGTAGTTGAGCTACCGTCCTTCTTGCACTAGCCCCAAATGGGGACAGACGTTTCCCTTCCAGGGGAAATGCCGCAAAGCGGCATTGGGGAAAAACTTCCTTCGTCAGCCTACGGCTGACACCTACCACAACGCTTTGCGGTCACATCCAAATATCCATATACTTCTTATAAAGGATATTTGGAATATGTGACCTATGTGATAGCAGCCCAAGAAGCAAGCCCAAAATGGGCGTAGCTGATTGGCTAGCTGCGAACCACTGTGGTAGGCTTCCAAGCCATCAATGGTCAAGTAAAATCTAAAATATAGTGCTGGTATGAAGATGACCAGTAGCTTCCTAGAATGCTTCCTGCAAACGTTGCGGCCGCATCCAAACATCCCACAAGTATACCCATGGATGTTTGGTCAATAAGGCCCATGCGATAGCTGCCCAGGAATTAAGCCTGCAAGGCGAAAATGACTGGCTAGCAGCGAACCGCTCAGGAAGTGTCGTCGCAGACGACGATAGAAGTTCATCAAAGCTTTTTTTTGCGGCGCTAGCGCCGCATCTGCCTTCTCCTTACCTGTTCGCTATGCGAACAGGAGAAGGGGAAGGAACGTTCCGCCCCTAGTGCTAAAGCGGAACAAGGATGGGGTTCGAAACTGGAATGTCTGCACTACACCCGTTGAGAACATTGACCAAAAATCCGGTATAGAGTTTTCTACAGCAAAAATTTGCCCGTGGGCAAATTTTCTGTAGTTGAGCTACCTAACGGTCCGCACTAGCCCCAGCGGGGAAAGATGTTTCCCACTCGGGGGGAGTCGTATCCATTTCTCAAGGCCTTGGCAGTAGAGAAATGGAATATACGACCCCTGCGACAGCCGTCCAGGAAGTGAGCTCAAAGAGCGAAGCTGACTGGTGAACGGCGAACCGCTAAATGCCGCAAAGCGGCAATAGGGGAATGCGTGCCGAGCCATATTCTCTTAAAATATAAATATATTGATATTTATCATTTTTTATTGTTTGCCTCTCGATTTATGGCAACCAACTGACAACCAACTGACAACCAACTGACAACCAAGTGGCAACCATTTGACAACCAAGTGGCAACCCAATATAAGTTAAGTCAAGTTAAGCTAAGTTAAGTCAAGTCAAAGCTTTAAAACCTAGTTGGGCGATGGATCGTGGTACTACACTACTAGTTACAGAGTGATAGTTCTTGATAGGTGATTGTAAACCTACCTAGGCGATGGTAACTTACTAGGGGGTGACAACACGTTCTGTGGATAACTCGATTTTGTAACAGGATGCTGCCAATGGGGTAAGGGTCATTTCTTGAATGGCTCAAAAATCGTTTTTAACGGTTTGCATACCTGCCATGCATAGTCGGATATGCATTTTATATAAAATGTCGCTCAGAGGCCAAATTTGGACGTAATAGGGCTATTTGTATTTTGGGGATATACCCCGCTTATTTGCCTGAATAGGTGTATTCGGGTAAAAACGGCCTGTTTTGGGTATCGGTTTACCAGTGCTTCTGCTGCTGCAGTAAAGGCCTCTGCCGCAGTCTGCGGCCGCTTCACCAGGGCTTTTTACCTGGGCTAAGGGAAAATATCCCCTGGGAAAAACAAAAGCTTCACAGGAGAAATAAACCGCCGCAGAACGGGCTTTGCTCTTGAAACAGGCCCTGAAACCCAGGGAGAAAATACCCTAAGCCAGCCCGGACCGTGTATAGCAGACTTGGCCAAAAAACGACCCGGCAGGATCCAAAATTCACTCAGTGAACATTTGTAAGCGAAAGTCTGAAAATTATGTAAATATATGCGCTCAAAAGCAAAAACGAAGTTTTTAAGAAAAGAACTCAGCAAGTAAATAATATAAATATATTGAGAAAATAAGTAATACGTGGAAAATACAGCTGATAGAGATCCGCTTACCCATTACAAAAAGCGGGGCCGGGGAGTGAGAACTTTAAAAGAAAATTCTTTCCCGCCAGCGTATCGCTCTTACTGGGCACTAGCCCAGGCGGGGACAGGCTTTCCCTTTGGGGGAAATGCCGCAACGCGGCAATAGGGGATAATAGCAGTAAATCCCAGTATTTAGCGGCCGTAGGCCACCTGCCTTCCCCTTACCAGTGCAGTGCTTGGCATGCACTGGAGAAGGGGAAGGTGCCGGCGAACTCGCCGGCGGATGGAGTTCAAACCCAAGTTGTCCGCACAATACCCGTTGAGAACATCGACCAAAAATCCGGTACAGAGTTTTCTGTAGTTCAGCTACCGTCCTTCTTGCACTAGCCCCAGCGGGGACTAACCTTTTCCTTCCGCTAAATGCCGCAAAGTGGCAATAGGGGGAAAAAGCAGCTGCCTCAAAACCATTGTTCACCACTCACAGCCCTATCGTTTACCAAAAGTTCTTACCTTCTTATCTTTCAAAAAAGCAAGGTAAGAACCGGAAACCCGCACCAGTCCTTGCTCTCCGGGATTTTTCTTACCTTCTTACCTTTTCCCGTACAGCCCTATATATATTATATAATTAACGGGAGACGGGTATTTTATTTTTTTATTTCTCTCTTTATATATCTATATGTAGGTAAGAAAGGTAAGAAGGTAAGAACGGAGGCCGCAAACCCAGTAGCCATGCGGGTTCCGGGATTTCATTTTTTCTTACCTTGTTCTTACCTTTTTTTGCAAGGTAAGAACTTTTTAGGGTGCAGGAGCGCACAGCGCCGCGAACCACTGCGGGGATACCCGGCACCAGCACCAGGAAGTCTGCCGACCGCACTATTATTCAAACCACAAGGGAGTTTTTTTGTACAAGGTTTATGCTACAATAAAACTGCAATCGGAAAGCTGATAAAAATACAATTGGGGGTACGGGTTTTTACTTACGTTTTAACTTTAGTATGGGAAGAAATTTAGGATTGATGAAAATGGAGGTATGACAATGAGCTACACACTAAAAGAGATGGTAGATTTTGGCACGGTGATGACCACAGAGTATTTTTATTTGAATATGGCTCAAGGCCCGGACTTTTACAAGTTTAAACTGCCGGTTGATCAGGCAAAGCCCTTTGTGGAACTGATTGATAAGGCCGAGAAACTTTTGGCACCTGCTTTTAAGGAAATTGATCCAGAGTCCTATGAAATAACACAAGGCTGCTATGAACCAGATACCAAAGAAGAAGGCTATGTGGAATTTTGTGCATTTATTCTTGGCCCGGTATGGATTAATGGCAAAGAGTATGATGAAAGCGGAGCCATCAATACAATGGATGAAATAGAAGCGGACACGGTTCAAGTAAAATGCAGTTTGGTTTGTGGTGATGAAGTGTTTGATACCAATGGCCTGCTGTTGGAGCTGAAAGCTGTTGATTTTGATAATGGCCAAAAGAAGTAGTTTTTGTGCGTGGCGGTGATACTGAAAGCTTCGTAGCTTTTGGCCGCAGGAAAATGTTGATGGACGTCAGTGATAAAAAGTATAAGCCCAGACACCGGATTCGTGGGGGATTCGGTTTCTGGGCTTTTATTTTGTTGGGAGGAATTTTGCTCATTTTGAATTCATGATATAATACTTATATACATGCTAGAGCAAGAAGAATGGTTCCGGCAATGAACGGAAAAACTTAGAAGCGATGGTTTGGCTTAATGTGGAAGCCTAAAGTCCTGCAAAAAAATTAAATATTTGTATATGGGGAAGTACTGATAAAAGGGGGATAGTTATGGGAACTATACTAAATAAAAAGCAGATGACAGAAGAAGATATAAAACTGCAATACATTACCCCGGCCATTGTATCGAAGTGGGACATCAAAAAAGTTACGATGGAAACCCAGATTACAGATGGCAAAGTAAATATTAAGGGGAATATCACTTGCCGTGAAAAGCCTAAAAGAGCAGATTACATTTTGTATCTGAATACAAATAATCCGATTGCGATAGTGGAGGCAAAAGATAATAAACATACTATTTCTCATGGATTGCAGCAAGCCATAACTTATGCGCAAATGCTTGACCTTCCATTTGCTTATTCTTCTAATGGTGATGGATTTGTGGAACATGATTTTTTAACAGGTAAAGAGCGGCAATTTAGTCTTGAAAATTTTCCCACGGAAAAGGAATTGATTGAGAGATATTGTAACGAAGCAAACGATGGAGCAGGCTTAAACACCTCCGAAGAAACCATAATAGAACAGCCATATTATTCTGGACAAAATACGTATGCCCCTAGATATTACCAACGTATTGCTGTAAACAGAACACTGGATGCAATTGCCAAAGGTCAAAATAGAATCCTTTTGGTTATGGCGACCGGAACAGGTAAAACGTATACTGCGTTCCAGATTGTTTACCGTTTGCTGAAAAGTGGATTGAAAAAGAAAATCCTCTATTTGGCTGATAGGAATATTTTAGTTGATCAATCCATTCAACAAGACTTTTCTCCATTGGAAAAGGTAATACATAAAGTCAACTATGCAAAAGATGATCCTAGTACTATCTCTTCTTATGAAGTTTATTTTTCCCTGTATCATCAACTGGCTGGAGATGACAAAGACGAAGAAACTGATGATGGGGATGCTGTTTCTAAATTAAGCTCCTTGTTTGACAAAGATTTTTTCGATTTGATTATTGTAGATGAGTGCCATAGAGGAAGTGCTAAAAAAGATAGCAATTGGAGAAAAATACTCGATTATTTTGCGTCAGCTACGCAAATTGGTATGACCGCCACACCAAAAGAAACCAAGTACGTTTCCAATATAGATTATTTTGGAGAACCTGTTTATAAGTATAGCTTGCGGGAAGGCATTGAAGATGGTTTCCTTGCGCCCTTTAAGGTCATTAATATTACAACTGACATTAGTGAGGGCTGGAGACCAAAAAAAGGCCAGCGGGATATATATGGTAACGAAATCGAAGATAGAATTTATACTAACAGCGATTTTGACTATTCCATTATTCTTGAGGACCGCATTCAACAGGTGGCTGCTGAAATCACCAAGTACCTTAAAAGTACGGACCGGATGGCCAAAACCATCGTGTTCTGTGCTACGGAAGATGCTGCTGAACGTATGAGAATGGCTCTTTCCAATCTCAATGCAGATATGGTGAAGCAGAACCCGGATTATGTGGTACGTATTACCGGAAGTGATGCTTACGGGAAAAGCAAACTAAGTTATTTTATTTCTGTAGGTTCTAAATATCCAGTTATTGCAACAACGTCTAAACTGCTTTCTACTGGCGCAGACTGTAAAATGACTAAACTCATTGTTTTGGATGAGATGATTGGTTCTATGACAGAATTCAAACAAATTATTGGTCGTGGAACAAGACTGCGTGAAAAAGATGGCAAGATGAGTTTTGTGGTTATGGATTTCCGTGGTGTAACCCGGTTATTTGCTGACCCTGACTGGGATGGTCCGATATACATTGATCCTGGTTATAATCCCAATAGTAATGGAGTTGGGGGAGACCAGCCAGGAGGTGGCCCACCGCCTCCGCCCAAAGAAATGACTCCTTATGTAAATACAGAAGGATGTCCGGTTCAGGTTATTCGAGAAACTGTCTCCATTTATGATGCGGGAGGTAAGCTGCTTCGTCAGGAAAATATCATTGATTATACGAAAGAAAATATTCAAGGAGAGTATGCCTCCTTGGAAAATTTTATTCGGAATTGGTCGGCTGAAGATAAAAAAGAAAAGATAAAAGATTTATTACTGGAACGTGGGATTGACTTAGACACGCTTAAAAAAGCCCAACATATGGAAGATGTAGATGATTTTGATTTTATTTGTCATGTGGCTTTTAACAAAAAACCGCTTACAAGAAAAGAGCGGGCAAATAATGTCAAAAAGCGTGATTTTCTGAGTAAATACAACGGTGTTGCACGAGAAGTTCTGGAAGCCCTTCTCGATAAATATATGAATACTGGTATATACGAAATTGAAAAGACTGAAGTACTGAAACTAGATCCTTTTCAAAAATTGGGTAAACCGTCTAAGATAGCATCTTATTTTGGTGGCAAAGAGGGTTACCGTAAAGCAATTCAGGATTTGGAATATTTACTATACACAGATGAGGCGGTATAAGATTTATGAGTAATGTATCCAGTTTTGTAAAAAGAGTACGTGACATTATGAGAAACGATGCAGGCATTAATGGTGATGCTCAGCGCATTGAACAGATAGCCTGGATGCTCTTTCTAAAAGTATATGATACTAAAGAACAGGATTGGGAATTTGACGATGAGAACTATGAGTCTATTATTCCAGAGGAATGCAGATGGAGTAATTGGGCCCATGATGAGTCAGGCAAAGGATTGACTGGGGACAAGCTGCTGGATTTTGTGAATAATTCTTTATTTCCCACTCTGAAAGCATTGCCAGTCGATGCTAATACTCCTATTAAGAAAGCTATAGTACAAACTACTTTTTCTGATGCTAATCAATACATGAAAGATGGTGTACTGCTGCGGCAAGTAATTAATGTAATTGATGAACTGCAATTGGATGACTATAAGGAAAGCCATGCATTTGGTGAAATTTACGAGAATATTTTAAAAGAATTGCAAAGTGCTGGTTCGGCAGGTGAATTTTATACTCCACGTGCGGTAACCGATTTTATGGCGCAGATGATTCATCCAAAAATTGGGGAACATATGGCGGATTTTGCCTGTGGTACAGGTGGTTTTATTACCAGTTGGCTGAAAGAATTAAAAAAAGAAGTTAAAACGACCGATGATGAAGAAGCTTATAGCAACTCCATTTACGGTATTGAGAAAAAACAGTTTCCTTATATGTTGTGTATTACCAATATGCTTTTACATGACTTGGATGTTCCTAGAGTGTTCCATGACAACTCCTTATTAAGAGATGTTTTGGATTATACGGAGAAAGACCAATTTGATGTAATCCTGATGAATCCCCCGTATGGTGGTTCTGAAAAGAATGAAGTGAAAAATCATTTCCCGGCAGATTTGGCCAGCAGCGAGACAGCAGATTTATTTATGTCGGTTATTATGTATCGGCTAAAGAAAGGCGGAAGAGCTGCTGTTATTCTGCCGGATGGATTCTTATTTGGTACTGATAATGCCAAAATAGCTATCAAAAAGAAACTAGTTTCTGAATTTAATCTACATACGATAATCCGGATGCCTGGCAGTGTTTTTGCTCCATATACTTCAATAACCACAAATATTTTATTTTTTGATAATACTGGGGCTACTGAAAGAACTTGGTTCTATCGGTTGGATATGCCAGAAGGCTACAAGCATTTTAGCAAGACAAAGCCCATGAAATTGGAGCATTTTGCACCAGCGGTGGAGTGGTGGAATAATCGCCAAGAATTGACAGAAGAAGGGTTTGATAAAGCAAAATGTTATACGGCTGAGGAGTTAGCAGACAGGAATTATAACATTGATCTCTGTGGATACCCTCATGAAGAAGAAGAAATATTGCCTCCCAAAGAATTGATTCAACAATATCTAGAAAAGAGAAATAGTTTGAATGCAGATATTGACCGAACCCTGAAACAGATTACTGATATTCTGGGTATTGATTTGACAGAGGAGGGCTGATTGTGACCGGAGACCAACTAAGAAATTCTATTTTGCAAATGGCAGTGCAAGGAAAATTAGTTCCCCAAGATCCTAACGATGAACCTGCTTCTGTGCTTTTAGACCATATTTATGCAGAAAAAGAAAAACTCATAAAAGAAGGCAAAATAAAGAAGGAAAAAAATCCTTCTCGCATTTTCCGTGGTGCTGATAATTTGCCTTATGAGAAGATTGGCAAGAACGAACCTGTATGTATTGCTGAAGAAATACCGTTTGAAATCCCGGATAGCTGGGAGTGGGTAAGATTAAATGAAATATGCGAATATATTCAAAGAGGAAGGTCGCCAAAATATTCTCCAATTAAAAAGTACCCAGTAATTGCTCAAAAATGTAACCAGTGGAGTGGTTTCTCCATTGAGAAAGCACAATTTATTGACCCGGAATCTATTAGTACATATGGTCCGGAACGAATATTACAAGATTATGATTTAATGTGGAATTCTACCGGTCTCGGAACGTTAGGCAGAATGGCAATATATAAAACCGAAGCTAATCCATATGAATTGGCTGTAGCAGATAGTCATGTAACCGTGATTCGGCCATTAAAAACGTATGTAAAAGCTGAATATCTATATTATTATTTTGCTAATCCCACAGTGCAAAATGTAATTGAAAAACAGTCCGATGGTTCTACTAAACAGAAGGAACTTTCTACCAAGACAATCAAATCCTATCTTGTACCATTACCCCCACTAAATGAGCAAAATAGAATAATTTCTAGATTAGCCTCATTATTGGTCATCGTAAATAAATATAATTCGATTCACGAAAAACTGATAGAAGTACAAGAAGAATTTCCTGTTCAATTAAGAAAATCCATACTACAACAAGCAATAAGTGGCAAACTTGTTCCACAAAACCCTGCTGATGAGCCTGCATCTATCCTTTTAGAGCGCATTCACAAAGAAAAGTGTGAGCTTGTTAAGCAGAAAAAAATTAAATGTGATAAGCATGAATCTTTCATTTTTAGACGGGATAATTCCTATTATGAAATGTCGAATAAGATAGAACACGGTATTGATGAAGAATTACCATTTGAAATTCCTGAAACATGGGCGTGGGCACGGTTACGTGATATTTGTTTTGATTTACGCTACGGAACTTCTAATAAGTCCAGCCTTACAGGTGATATTATTGTTCTTCGCATGGGGAATATTCAAAATGGTGAGATTGACTATTCAGATTTAGTATTTAGTTCAAACCAAAAAGACAATGAAAAGTATAGGTTAGAGCCTATGGATATTCTTTTCAATCGTACAAATAGTCGAGAGCATGTAGGAAAGACAGGAATCTATCGGGGAGAATATCCTGCAATTTTTGCAGGATATCTTGTACAAATAAAGCCAATTCATATTAATCCAGAGTACTTGAATATTGTAATGAATTCTGAATATGAGAGGAATTACTGCAAAGATGTAAAGTCTGATGGCATTAATCAATCGAATGTAAACGCAACAAAGATAGGGCATTTCTTGATTCCGGTTCCCCCTATCAATGAGCAAAAACGCATTGTGGAGAGCATAAATAGAATCCTTCCTGTTATGGCTGCATTTAAAGAAAAAATGTGAATTTAAACACAGGGAGCACTGTTACCGTAGGAGACTATACATCTTCTTTTGAAAGATGGTAGTTTGGATGGAAAAATTAGGTGTGTTTTCCAATTGAACAAGTGCTGTAAGCAAGATAACGTGGATAAAACTGGATAACTGCAAGAACCCCATAAGCCTGAATCAGCGAAGATAAATTTTCTTCTTGGTTCTATTAATTGGTGTGGTGAGAAATATAATGATTTTATAGAAGAATAGATGTTTAGGATTTAGCAAAACAGTAGCCATATCTATTAATACCAAAATTGTTTAGAATGGAGTCGGTTATTATATACCGTCTATAAGGTTTGCAATATTTAAAAGAAAATCCAAAACGTGCTAGATACGCTTAGTGTCGACTTATTACATAAAATTTGAGTATAGATTGAATATTTATTAACGTGTGATATCTGCTCTATGCTTACCAATCAATTACATCATCAACGATTGTACGTTGTTCTGTTGCTGTTTTCCTTAAATAAATCCTTGTCGTTTCAATGCTTTCGTGGCCCATTAAATCAGCTAAAAACGCAATATCATTGCAGCGGCTCAGGAAATTTTTAGCAAATAGATGTCTAAAAGAATGGGGATAAACAACGACTGGTTCTAAATTATAATGAATTGCGAGCTTTTTTAACTGTCCTGAAATACCTTTGGTAGTCATTCTGTTACCAAACCGATTTAAAAAGATAAAGCCACTTTTTTGTTTCTTTGCTTTAAGCCAGGCAAGAGCTTCTGATTGCAATGTTCTTGGTATATAAATTCGCCTTAATTTTCCTCCCTTGGAATACAGATCCAGATGGCCTAATTCAATATGTTCCACTTTAATTTTTATTAATTCACTCACTCGGGCTCCGGTGGCAGCCATAAAGCGAATGACAAAATACCAAAGCATATTTTTATCACGCTTTAGGGATTCTTTAAAATACGTGTAATCAGCATTGCTGATTACATTTTCAAGGAAGGTTTTTTGTTGAATTTTAATTGAAGATAATGCCCACGAATTTTTCCCGAGATATTCCAAGTAGCAATTGATAGCTCTGATGCGGAGATTAACAGTTTTTGGTTTATATTGTTCGATTAGCCAAGCTTTGTGTTCCTTTATGTTTTTCTTTGTAACTGACTCATGTCGTTTGTAATATTGTTTTACAGCGAACAAATATGATGTTACAGTATTTTCAGCAAGGTTGCTTTCTTTCAAATGTCTTTCAAATTGTAGAATCATAGTGAAAGACCTCCTTTCACTATGATTCTACCTAAAGATGAATATAATTTTCCAATGTATAATTCAATTCCATATTACAATTTAGAAACGATTAAATTTGATTATACAATCACCCATTTTCTTTACTATCCTCTTTTGTTCTAAATAAGGTGGAACTGGAACTAAATACTTGGACATAAAATTCTTTCCAATGCGCTGCTGCCCCGCAGTTCCAGTAAATTCTTTAGTTCCAGATTGAATAAAGTAACAGGATTTAAAAATAAGTAAAAAAAATGGCATATAAAGAAGGTTTGTACAATCCCTTAATACGTGGAGTTCTGTAGTACCAGCACCATACCCACTAGGTAAATTATGTACTATTGCCGATTTTCTATTTTGAAAACAAGGAGAAATTTTGGCGATAATTATATCGTTATCCGCAAAATGTGTAAATCCACTTTTAACATCTTTCCACAGTTTTTCTTCATACTCAAAAGAATTAGTAAATCCAGCTTTGATATGCGACATTGGCATAAAACCAACAATTGTTTCATCTGGGATGTTATTACGAGGATTTATTTGAAATAACGATTCTATTCGTGCCCAAGACCATGAATAAGGAATTTCAAATGGTATTTCTTCATCAATACAGCGTTCTTTCTTATTCGAGATTTCATAATAGGAATTATCCCTTCTGATAATCACGGATTCATGTTTCTCTTTTTTTAGCTCACCTTTTTTTATCAGTTTCTGCTTCTCGTTACGAATGCGCTCTATCAGGATAGAAGCAGGCTCATCAGTAGTATTTTGAGGAACAAGAGCACCTTTTATAGCCTCTTGAAGAACAGACTTTTTAAGCAGCTCTGGAAATAGTGCATCTAGGTTATTTAATCTTTCTGATAAAGTAAAGAAATTATCTGTATAAGGCGTTATTTCTTCAATCCGATTAACTATTCTTTCCTGTTCAGCTAAGGGCGGTAGTGGGAATAAAAGGGAATGTAGTGCATTCGAAGAAAGACCTTGTATACCAATACCTTTTCCGCCTATTCTATTAGTTTTTTTATACAAATAAAATAAGAAATAATAATATTTTTTTGTATTGGAAAATAAGCCCTAAGCTTATGAATGTGGTTTTGAATACAAATTTTAGTTTCATATGGCCATATAGCAGATCTTCCAAAATCTCCACCTTCACAAACTAGTAAATCACCTTTTTGAACCGTACACTTTTCGATTTCAGAATCAGTAAAGTACATAGACTTTAGATTATCTAATTCAAAACGATTCCAGTATAAATTAGATGTAGTAATATATTTAAGCAAATGTCCAGTTCGATTTGTTGAATTAAGTGCTTTTCCTGTGTTATGTTGAAAGACATTACCTAATCTTACCCACTCCCAGCTATCCGGGATTTCAAACGGTATTTCTTCAGCAATACATACAGGTTCGTTCTTGCCA
>NZ_QRMX01000035.1:17056-17679 GCF_003472805.1 Acidaminococcus sp. AM05-11
TCAGCAATACATACAGGTTCGTTCTTGCCAATCTTCTCATAAGGCAAATTATCGGAACTGACAAAATTGTTTAACCCGGAATAGTTAGTCCTGGCGCACGGACCTTTTTGGGCCATGCTTCCGGATTTTTTAGGCCGTCTTATCGGTTCAAGTAGCCCAGGTGAAATTTAATGAATTTGATGGAATCGGTAGGAACGACAGACTGTAAGTGAGAAAATCTCCAATTATTGGTCGTGCGCCTGCCGGGGCTAGTGCGGACCGTTAGGTAGCTCAACTACGGAAAAGTCAGCGGGGCTGACTTTTAGCTGTAGAAAACTCTGTACCGGATTTTTTGGTCGTGCGGTCCGCAAACTATTGGCGTAGTACGGGATATCCCTCGCGTTTTAACCTTCGTGCGGTTGTTTGGACCGTAGCGGTGGTGTAGGAATCCTTATTTTGGGCAATATGCACTTCATTTAGAATAGTATATTTTCCACTGAATCAATTAGGCTGGTAAATTTGTATATTCCGGCTCTCGGGAAGCATGAGTCCGGACAACTGGAAATCACCAGTCCGGAATATCGGGAATCACTGCATAAATCGGTGTAAGTTTACCGTCTGCACGGACTTTTTTTACCACCTTC
>NZ_QRMX01000036.1:0-15835 GCF_003472805.1 Acidaminococcus sp. AM05-11
GAATCCAGGAGGTTTAACTATATGCCAGTCTACTTTATTCATAGCATACCACCTTGAAGGAGGCCTGCTAGGCCGCTGCTAATCAATTTAAGCCTTAACTGTAGTGCCAGTATGGATAAGCACTGGATTCCTTACGGCTATGAATGGCCCCTTCAAGCGTGAAGGGGCTGTCAGCCTATAGGGCTGACTGAGGAAGTTCCGGTGTTCGAATACTACTACACGAACAACGTTAAAAACGGCTTGCGAACTTAAACAAGTTCGCAAGCCATTTTTTCACAGCCCCCAGCAAACACTTCATTTCAGCCCAGGTAATCCAGGGCAAATTGGACTTCAATAGCGGTTCCCGCAGGCAGTACGTCCTCGTCCACTTCAAAGCCAGGATGGTGATGGACGCAGCAGATGCCCTTCTTTTCATTCCGGGCGCCCAAAAACAGAAAGACCCCGGGGACCTTTTCCATCAGCACGGAAAAGTCTTCCGCCCCCATCTGCCGTTCCATGGGCACTAGGGCCGCTTTTCCCAGCACCTGGGTGACGGCCTGGCGTCCCAGGTCGTTGAGCTCCAGGTGGTCGTTGCTCAGCGGTGCCGGGCCAAAGAAATAGGTACAGTCTACCTGACAGCCCAGGCCTTCCCCCACTCCCTTGGCCACCTTCTCGATTTGGGCGGGCAGTCCCTTTCGGAAAGCTTTGTCAAAGGTCCGGGTGGTACCCACCAGTTCCACCTGCCGGGCGGTCCGGCCGGCTTCCCCGGTGCTGTTAAACATCCCCACCGTCAGCACGAAGGTATTTTCCGGGTCATTTTGCCGGCTGGCCAGCTGCTGCAGGGCCAGAATCACAGCCGCTGCCGCTGCAATAGGATCCCTGCCCTGCTCCGGGGCAGCCAGGGGCGCTTCCTTCCCGGTCAGGCGAATGGTAAACCGGTCGCTGCAGGCCATCCGGGGACCGTCTTCCAAGTTCACGGTGCCAGCCTCCAACAGGGCCCAGATATGCATGCCAAATATGGCGTCCACCCCCTCCAGGCAGCCTTTTTCCACGTAGTGCCGGGATTCGGTGCCAATTTCCTCAGCCATTTGAAAAAGGAATTTAACGGTACCGGAAAAATCTTCCCGGTGCTGGCTGAGGATTTTGGCGGCCCCCAGCAGCATGGCCATATGGCAGTCGTGGCCGCAGGCATGCATGACCCCGGGATTCTGGGACGCGTAGAATTTACCAGCAGGGTCCTCCGCAATGGGCAGGGCATCAATGTCCGCGCGGAGCATCAGGGTCTTTCCCGGGCCTTTCAGGCCAGTCAGGGTACCAATGCAGCCAGTAATATCCGGAAAGGTTTCCACGGCAATTCCCATTTGCTCCAGTTCTTGTGCCAAATAGTTCGTCGTATTCCGTTCTTCCCTCCCCAGTTCCGGGTGGGCATGAAGATAATGGCGCTGGTCCAGGATATAATCCTTTTCGGCCAGCGCCAGTTCCTTAACATTCCTTAGCATCAGCATATGCCTCCTTGGCTGGAAAACCGCACCTCTGACTTACAGGCAAAAGTTTCTGCGGTCAGTTCCGCCATCCGTTTTAGTTTTTCTGCCATCTCTGCCAAAAGTTCCTCGTCGTAGCCCAAAAGGGTGCCCTGCAGCTGAACCTGGTCACAGATGATATTGAATTGCTTGCCCGCCTTGACGTTTTCCAAGGCCAAGACCAGGGGCCGCAGGGGATTGTTCACCCGGCTGACCAGGGTTTGGAGGGCCTGGATAATGGCCGCAGCAGCCACAATGGCGTCTTTGCCCAAATGGGGCGTGGAACCATGGGCCGCCGCCCCATGGACCAGAATCGTAAAATCAAGTTTGTTTTCCTTTTCGCTCACAAGTGCCATAAGAACCCCTTTCTGCGGCATTTGCCGCATGGGCTGGCAAAACTGGGAGAAGAAAGCGGCTGCGCCAGCCGGCAGCCGCTTTCGTTTTTAGTGAAGATAAATGCCGCCGCCAGGTCCCAAGGGCAGGTTCAGTACTACCCAGATGGCCAGGAGTATCAGCCAGGCCACGGAAAAGCACAGGGAATAGGGCAGCATATTGGCAATGATGGTCCCCATGCCGGTGTTCTTCTCGTACCGCCGGGCAAAGCCCAGAATCAGCGGGAAGTAATAGAACAGCGGGGACAGGGGGTTGGTCAGAGAGTCACCAATCCGGTAGGCCACCTGGGTCAAGGCCGGATCGTAACCCATGAGCATCATCATGGGCACCATTACCGGTGCCAGGATGGCCCATTTGGCAGACGCGGAACCGATGAAGATGTTGATGATGCAGGAAACCAGCACCAGGCCGAAAATCAGGGGCAGCCCAGTAAAGTGCATGGCCTGCAAGCCGCCGGCGCCTTTAATGGCCAGCACCACACCCAGGTTGGACCAGGCGAAATAGCTGGTGAACTGGGAGCAGAAGAAGCACAGCAGAATGTAGGAGGAAATATCCTTGAAGGCCAGGGAAATATCCGCAAACATATCCTTGTCGTTCTGGTATTTGCCGGAAGCAAAGCCGTAGACGGCCCCGGGCACAAACAGCACCACGGTCACCATCAGGATAATGCCGGTCATAAAGGGAGACGTGGCGCTCATGATGGAATGGGTCTTGGGATCTCCCAAAATGGGGTCCGCCCCTACGCACAACAGGGCGATGACCACCAGGGTGGCCAGGGTAGCCCACAGGGCTTTGGTGACGGCCTTTTTGTTCCGGTCCGTCATGTTAGTCAGGGATTCATCCAGTTCATACTGGCTGAGATCCGCCCCGGCAAACCGGGGAGCCATAATCTTTTCCGTTACGAAGGTTCCCACCGCCGTCAAAAGGAAGCAGGAAACCACCAGGAAGTAGTAGTTGATGGCGGGAGACTGCTGGTAGTTGGGGTCAATGAGCTTGGCCGCCGCTTCCGTAAAGCCGTAGGCCAGGGAGTCGGACATGCCCAGCATAATGTTGGCGCAGAAGCCTGCGGCCACGCTGGCAAAACCACAGAACACCCCTAGCAGTGGATGCCGGCCCATGCTGAGGAAAATCACCCCAGCCACCGGAGGCAGGACCACAAAGGCCGCATCCCCGGCTACGTTGCCGTTGATGCCGATAAAGATGATGACAGCGGTGACCAGGGCGGGAGATGCGGATTTCAACATCTTCTGCATAAAGGCCGCCAGAAAGCCGCTTTTTTCAGCTACCCCGGCGCCGATAACGCACACTAGCACCATGCCCAAAGGAGCGAAACTGGAGAAGTTGGTGACAGCCTTGCTCCACATCTGCCGGAAGCCCTCCACGGAAAGCAGGTTCACTACTTTGATGACCTTGCCCGTACCGGGGTGCACTGCGGAGACGCCCATACTGCCCAAAAGGGCGGAACAGGCCACCACAATCAGGGCCAGCAGAATAAACAGACTGGCCGGATCCGGCAGTTTGTTGCCGGCCACTTCCACCATGTTCAGAAAGCGGTCCATCAGACTTTTTTTCTGGGTGGTTGGATTTTCTGTTGTCATAGCTATCACTCCTTTTTGTCAGCGCTTCCCAATAAATACAACATTTTCTGCTCCATGAGGGAAGATAGTTCGTTTTTATTATAAAAGATATAAAAAAACATGTCTAGAAAATCCATGTAAAATCTTCTTTACACAGGCTTTTTCGCTGATTTTCAGGCTAAAAATGGAATAAATGAAACAGTGCAGGCAAATAATGGAAAAGCAGAAAAGTTTGGGATAATACCAAACGATTATTTTTTATTAGTATTATGCGTTCGTTATGTTTTTCAAGCCTCCTTCTGCAATTCCTTTGGGTTTCTAATTTCTGCGTTTTTTTAACTAAGTTTATTTTTATTTTTCCTCAAATTTCGTTAAGTTAACGTAAAAAAATAAGGCTGCAAAAAATGCACAGGCATTTTTTCACAGCCTTACGGTATATTCTCTTATACGTTCACAGGATAGCCCAGTTTCTTGAGCAGCTTCCGGTAAATGGGGAAAATGGCATTTTCCGGGCTATCCGGGAAAGCGGTTTCCGGCAATTGCAAAATAGGCACCCAATGGGCGGCGTTGATTTCCGGGGACAGCACCGGTTCCTTTTTATGGGTAAAGCCCATAAAGCAGTGCATCAGCATATCTCCCCGGCCAAACCAATGGGTCCCAGCATATTCCAATTCTTCCAGGTCCAGGCCCAGTTCTTCCTTGACTTCCCGCAGGGCAGCGGCTTCCGCGGTTTCTCCAGGAATAATAAAACCGGAAGTGATGACCTCGTACTCTTTGGACAGGTATTCCTGCCGACACAGCATTACTTCATCCTGTTCGTTGTAAATCAAGATGATTACACAGCTGGCAAAAGTATCAAACCAATATTTCTTACAGCTATTGCAGTAGGGAATCAGCCCATCATCCCCAGCCTGCCGGTCCACCAGTTTCTGCCCGCAGTGGGGGCAATATTCATAATGCATGGAGTTTTCCTGCCTTTCTGTTTGCAATCCTACAGTGACAGCATACGCCGCCGGGCCCATCCCTGTCAACTTGTTTTACCCGCAGGGAGCGGACCTTTTAGCCAAAAGAATACCGTTTCTGCCCCTGGACGCAAGTTAGGCAGGTCCTCCCCCAGAGGGGAGAAACCTGCCTAACGATAGAAACCCCTTCTAAAAGGCTTCCGTTGCCTTATACTGTAAGCGTGGGTGCCGTATACACCCGGGTCAGCAATTCGGCATTCAGCGCATAGAGACCCTTAGGATCCTTGCCAAACAGCTCGTATTTCTTGATGATATCCGTAATGTTCTTTTCTTCTTCGCCCTGTTCCTTCACAAACCAATCATAGAACTGCATGGTCCGGTAATCCTTTACCTTATCTGCAGCCTGATAAATGGTGTTGATCTTGTTGGTAATATACCGTTCATGTTCCAAAGCAGCCTTCAGGGGTGCTTCCAAATCAGCATATTCCCGGGTAGGATCCTCAATGGGTCCGAAAACAACCTTGCAGTCGTTGTTTTGCAGGTAGGTTCTCATTAAGAGGGCATGATCCCGTTCTTCCTGTTCCTGAATCTCGAACCAATGGGCAAAGCCATCCAAGCCCTTTTCCTGATAGTAGTTGGCAAAATCCAGATACAGATAGGCAGAATAAAATTCAAATACAACCTGTTTGTTGATCAGATCTCTAACTTCATCTGTTAACATAAGAAATCCTCTCCTTTGAGGAGTCAACTGGCTCCATCTCTATTATAGCAGTTTTTAATAAAATTACGACTGCTTTTTGGGAAAGAAAATCCTTTTGTACCATTGTCATTGGGCCAATACGGCCTGAAAACGCTTTTGGGCCGCCGCCAAAAATTCCGGCGCTACGCCTAGCTTTTCCTCAAAGGGCGGCTCCGGGGTAACTACCTGAAGTACATCCGGGTGCAGCTGCTGGACGGCCTGGGTAAAGAAGGCCAGGGAGGTTTCATCATCGCTATAGCCTTTCACCAGGGTAATTTCCAGCCGGAATATGCCCTTATATTTTTTCCGAAAGGCCACCATATTGGCCAGATGCTGCTCCACCGTATAGCCGTGCAGGGGCCGCTGGGCCTTGAGGAAAGCCTCGTCCCGGCCCATTTTCAGCTCCCCGATGACTTCCTCACACTGCCGGGCCAGGCCTGCGCAGCGGTCATCTCCATACAGGTAGCCATTGGACAGCAGGCGGATGGGCAGCTCCCGTTCATGGATCCGCTCAATGACTTCCGCCAGGCCTGCGTGCAGAAAGGCTTCTCCCAGGGAATTGATGAAAACCAGGTCCGGCTTCACCGTATCCAGCTTTTGGTCCAGCTCGGCCAGGGCCTCCGTCAGGCTGCCAAAGCTCCGAACCAGGTCCGTTTTCTCATGGTGCAGCTGCCGGCTGACCGGGCAGAAGATGCAGTCAAAGACACAATACTTGCCCGGCAGAATATTCATTTCCAGAATTTTGCGGCCCTCTTCCTCATAGGGCTCCTTGTAAAAAAAGCCTTGCATTTTCTTAGCTCCTTAAAAATTAGTGATATTTTCCTTAATGAAAGAGACTTAGAATGATATTCAGTACAATACTGATGACAATGCAGGTCACCACAGGGAAATAAAAACTGCCATGGCTGCCGGTAATCTTGATATCCCCGGGCAGGTGTCCAAGGGGCAGGAATCCGGACCCCAGCTCGATCAGGGCACCGATGATGATGCAGAGAACGCCCACGGTGATCAATAGTTTGCCCATACACTGCTCCTTTCCCAGTCTTCTGACTGCCCATGTTTTCCAACGTTCCCTATTGTAGCAAATTTCTGTCATTTTGGCACAAAAATTTTGTAAAAAATCCAAAAAACCGGCTCTGTCATTCCACTCTCTAGCCAGTGGAATCACAAAACCGGTTTTCTGCGTTGTGCGGAGCTCTCTCGCTTTGTGTGGAATTGAACCAAAGGGGATGGCAATCAACCTGTGATTGGGAGGGTTTTGCAAAAGGTTCAAGCCCGAAGGGAGCCAAGGGAAAGTGCTTTTCTCTAGTTCAGGCGGCCCTGTCATCCACGGAGATGCTTCCCGGCGGCAACTGGAGTTTTGCAGCCAGGGACCAGGGGGCCTGTTTTTTGGTACTTGCCCATGGGGAGAGATACTCTCTGTAACACATGAAACAACTATAGCAGGTTCTATATACAATGTAAAACAATGATTTACCAATATTTCCACAAGGTTTTCCTTGTGATATAATGGAAGCCATGTAAAAGGAGACTGCCCATGGATACTTCACAAAAAATGTTTCTTCTGGCTGTGGAAGAAATGAACTTTACCAAAGCCGCCCACCGGGCCTACGTGACCCAGCAGTGCCTCAGCGAGCATATCCGAAACCTGGAAAAAACGCTGGGGACCCAACTGTTTTTCCGCACTCCCCGGCTCCAGCTTACCCCTTCCGGAAAGGCCCTGTACGAAACCCTCCAGCAGATGTCCCAGCTGGAAGCCAACCTTCACGCCCGGATCAACGAGCTGGAACAGGGACAGGTAGGCGAAATCCGCTTTGGACTCAACACCACCCGGGCCCGGCTGTTCCTACCGGAACTGATGAAAGCCTACCACCAGCGCTTTCCCAAAGTCACCCTGTCCGTAACCCTGGGGGATACGGAAGCCTTGATGGAAGACCTGCTAAAGCAGAAACTGGACCTGGTCCTGGGGGTGGACGCTCCGCCCAGTACGCTGCTGGAGCGGATTCCTGCCGGAGAAGAAGCTCTTTTGGTAGCCGCCACCAACTCCTTCCTGAAACGGTACTATAAGGGCGGCCGAGGCTGGCAGGACTTCCACACGGGGGACGCCATTGACCTGCGCTCCTTTGAGCCCTTTCCCCTGGCAGGGAACCTGAATGTCAGCACAGTACTGAAACTGGCGGGTTCCTACTTGTGGCAGCTGGATATTGTGCCCAAGCAGATTGTTTCCATCAGCGATTACGATACCCAGCTGAACCTGTCCGGCCAGCAGCTGGCAGCTACTTTCTGTGCTTCCTTTATGCTGCCGGCCATCCAAAACCAGAACCAGCTGCATCCCCAGCACGAACCCCTGCTGGCCCTGAAGCTTTCCGGTTTTTCCCATCCCATCAGCATTGAGATTCTCCGGCCCCGGCAGCTGTTTGTACCCAGGTACCTGGAAGAATTTATTTCCCTGATCCAAGCCCACCTGGTGGTGTGGCATGAAAAGATTGCCCAGGCCCTGGCCTAACTTTACACGGTGAAAAAAGCGATGCCCGAATTGGACATCGCTTTTTATTATGGAAAATTTTATTTTCCCATTTTTATTTTTAATCAGTGTACAGCCATACAGCGCCTTTTTCGGCCCCTTCCACCACTTTCCGGTACTGTTTCATAATGCCGTAGGCAGGATGGTCCGGTTTTACGATTTCTGCCTTCCGGCGTGCCAGCTCTTCCTCCGAGACTTCCACTTCCAGCAGGTGCTTGTTCAGGTCGATGTGGATCATATCCCCGTTCTTGACGCAGGCAATGGGCCCACCGTCCCAGGCCTCAGGAGAGATATGGCCCACACAGGGACCTCGGGAAGCACCGGAAAAACGGCCATCGGTAATCATGGCCACGGATTTTTGCAGCCCCATGCCGATGAGCATGGCCGCAGGAATGGACATTTCCCGCATGCCCGGACCGCCTTTAGGGCCTTCGTAGCGGATGACCAGTACGGAGCCCGGTTTCACATCGGAGTGCAGCAGGCAGTCCATGACTTCTTCCTCGGAATCAAAGACCACTGCCGGACCCCGATGCTCGAACATGGCAGGGTCCACGCCACTCTTTTTCACCACCGCGCCTTCCGGCGCCAGATTGCCGTAGAGCACGGAGAAACAGCCCTTTTCCTGGAGAGGATGCTCCAGGTCGTGGATGATGTTCCGGTCTATGGGGCGGGTAAACCGGTCCAGGGCTTCCTTCAGGGTGCCGCCCATGGCCAAGGGGACTTCTGTATGGAGGAATTTTTCCAGGGTCTTCAGGCTTCCCAGGGCGCCGCCAGCCTTGCCGTAATCAATCAGGTTGTATTGGGAAGAAGGCTTAAATTTGGCAATCAGGGGTACCCGTTCCTGAATGGCATCAAATTCTTTCAGATTCAACTTCACCCCGGCTACTTTGGCGATGGCCTGGATGTGCAGGGCAAAGTTGCTGGAACCGCCGGCAGCAGAGGTATGCATAATGCCGTTTTCCAGGGACTCCCGGGTCATAAAGGTTTTGGCCGGAATCTGCTGCCGGGTCAGTTCCACAATCCGTTCGCCCACGTCCCGGGCCTGTTTGAATTTGGCGGATACGCAGAAGGGCATGGTGGCGGAACCAAAGGGCGCCAGGCCGATGGCTTCAGCAAACACTGCCATGGTATTGGCCGTGCCGTACATGGAGCAGGTACCGCAGGAAGCGCACATATTCTGGCGGTAGCGGTGGAAGGTTTCCTCGCTGATTTTGCCGGCTTTCCATTTGCCGATAGATTCCTTCAGGTCCGGGGTGGTGTAGACCACACCGTCTTCCTCGTAGGGCAGCATGGAACCCGGGGGCAGAAACAGGCTGGGCAGGTTCAGGGAAGCGGCGGCCATGAGCATGCCGGGAACAATCTTGTCGCAGGCACACAGGAATACCAGGCCGTCAAAATTGTGGGCCCGCACCATGGTTTCGATGGAGCCGGCAATCAGGTCCCGGCTGGGCAATACGTACTGCATGCCCCGGAGCTGGGCCATACCGTCGCAGGGAGCGGGCACGTTAAATTCGGCGGGAGCGCCGCCGGCCGCCCATACCCCTTCCTTCACGTACTGGGCCAGTTCCTTTAAGGGCTTATGGCCGGGGTTTACTTCATTCCAGGAATTGACGATGCCAATAATGGGCTTGTGCAGGTCCTTATCCCGGTACCCGCAGGCATTCATCAGGCCTACGTAATAGGCCTCTGCATTGGGATCAATATGACTCATAATTTATTACTCCTTTCAAATAGGCAGTTTGCAAAATACCAGTTTTACCGGAGCATTTCTGCCGTGTACAATTCGTTTTCGTATATTACCTGACGCATAATATCCATGAAATCCGTTAGATATTGGGGACGGCTGGAAAGCTCCGGCCAGACAATAGACAGATTGACCGTCCGTTCCCAGCCGGCAATGCGAAAGACCAAAAGCCGCTGTTCCTCTGCCCTGCCCCGGTTATAGGCTGCCACCTGGGACAGGATGGTCTGGGGACAAAAGGCCGCCGCCAGTGACCGGCCGCAGAGGGAAATTTGGGTTTCGTAATCACTGACGCTGAACTGCTGGGTAAAGACGATGCCCTGCTGCAGCAGAAAGTGATGACACAGAGCGGCAAAACTGCTGCCTTCCCGGTTGCCGGTAAGGGGCAGACTGGGAAAGGCTGCCAGGTCCAGGAAATCTCCGGATACGGGAGGGCGGCGGTCCGTGCTGCCGGGCAGGTGCTGCTGGAGAAATTTTTCCGTAGCCAGCAAGAATACCTGGTCCCGGGAAACCGTTTCAGAGTGGAGAACGGGATCCGCTTCGTAATTAACGCCTAAAAATAAATCCAGTTCATTATTAATTAGCCTTTTTTCTAAGGAAACGTTGTCATCCAGCACCACGGATACTTCCACATGGGGATAGCGGCTTTGGAAACGTTCATAGATTTCCGGCAGCAGTACCCGGCCCCGGGAACTGTTGATACCCAGGGTCAGGGAACCCAGGCTCTCCTGCTGAACCTGTTCCAGCCGGGACTTCAGGTCATGCTCCAGGATTTCCACTTTCCGCAGGGTTTCAAATACCATACGTCCTGCCGGCGTCAGGGTAAGTTTGGGGGACCGCTTGAACAGTTCCACATTCAGTTCCTTTTCAAACTGTTTGATATTCTTGCTCAGGCACTGCTGGGTTACAAAACCCCGTTTGTCGGCTTTGGTAAAATTCATTTCTTCCACCGTCAGCAGGAACAATTTTTGCATGGTTTTCAAGCAATCACCCCATTTGAGATTTTAGCGGAACAGGCTGATAACCACCGTTGCCAACAGTCCGGCAAAAGCCATTACGTGCTGTCCAACGCAAAGTGTTTTTAAGGAAGTTTTGGTATCGTAGCCAAACAAGTTGGCGAATACCCAGAAATAGCTGTTGTTTACATGGGAACCGAAGCCGCTGCCTGCACAAATGGACAGGAATGCTACAATCGGATCTATGAGCCCGTTCTGCATCAGGGGCAAGGTCAGGGTGGAAGCTACAATAACAGCCACCGAAGAAGAACCCTGAACAAACTTGGAGAACCCGCAGATCAGGAAGGGAATCAGGATAATGGGCAGGGACATGCTGCTGAGTGCATTGGCCATTACCGTGCCTACACCGGTGAGATCAATGACCTTGGCCAGGGCACCGCCGGCAGCGGTAATGAAAATTACCGGACCGGAGGGGGTCAAGGCTGTAGTCATGGAAGCAAACACTTCTTCCCGAGGAATGGAACGGTACAGCATCAAGATAGCCGAAATGATACCCAAAGCCAGAGCAATGTTCTTATCGCCTAAGACTCCAGTCACCGCCAGGACAGAACTGCCCTTGGGCAATACCATTTTACAAGTTGTATTCACCAATATCAACACGATGGGGACCAGGATAGGAATAATGGACTGAATGAAGGAAGGCATGGGCAGGTTATTGGGCTGCTCCTTTTCTTCTGCCAATTCCTGAACCTGTTCTTCCATTTTGGCAGCTGCACTCTTAGTGAACCAGCCCTCCGGCTTCGGGGCAATAAACAAGCGGCAGAAGGCCAAAATAGCTACGCAGTCTACAGCGGAAACAATCAGGCCCCACAGAATGGATTCACCCAGGTCAATACCCAGGATGGAAACAATGGACAAAGGCGCCGGCGTAGGAGCCACAAAAGTGTTGGTGGTCAGAAGGGACAGCGCCAAAGCCGTGGCCAGGGAACCCAGACCCAAACCGCTTTTCTTGGAAACAACCTTCACCAGCGGTGCCAGCATAATCAGGGCTACATCACAAAATACATGAATGCTTACCAGGAATCCGGTGGCACTTAAAGCAATATCCGCCTTTTTCTTGCCGGTAACCTTCAGCAAGGTGGATGCAATGCGCTGGGTGGCGTTGGATTTGTCCAAATAGTCCCCCAGGATAGCGCCAAAAATAATGACAATACCAATACTCTTACAAATTCCCCCAAAGCCCGTGGCGATGGTGTCGATGGCTTTCTGGGCCGGCAGGCCACAGCCTACGCCGATGATCAGTGCCCCCAGAAGCATGGACATGAAGGGTCCGATTTTTGTTTTGATCATCAAAGTCAGCATAATTGCCAGGCCAATCAGAAATGGAATCATCAGTGCCATAACTATTTACCCCTTTTCTCTTTGTTAGATTGGATTTAACTCCGTTGTGCAACCTACACTTACCGCACCACAATAGTGCTTTCCCATCCCCTGTACGCTGCCTTACAGGAACCTGGTTCCTGCATCCTTTGGAAACACCGCCGCGCAATGGCAGTGCCTCAGCGAAAAGACGCCTGAATGTTCTGATAAACTCCGGCGCATTCCCTTTCCCTGACAAAGGATTTCCGATACCCTCCCTTCCTGTTAGGACTTGGACTGTTCCATTCCGAACAACAGACCGTACACAGGATTTGTTCAGCTACAACTTAACATCATTTGAGGTAAAATAAAAACAACCTTTTAGCGTATTTCCACAACTTTCCGTTGTACCACAAGGGATGGACCGCTTTTCTTTTTTCTTCAATAAATATAGTTGCGGCGCAAAAAAAGCACCCTCCTGATAATAGGAATGGGTGCTGCACAAAATTATAGGGGTAATTATAGGCGGCCAATGGCTTCCAGAGCCAGCCGGGACCGTTCACATTCGCTTTCCAGCATGGTAACCTGGCAGCATAGGGGGCTGCCCTTCATTTTTTCTGAAGCATAGCTGAGGCCGTTGGTACGCTCATCCAAAAAGGGCTTGTCAATCTGCTGGGGATCCCCCAGGAGAATAACCTTGGTGCCCTTCCCTGCCCGGGTAATGATGCCCTTCACCTGGTTAGGGGTCATATTCTGGGCTTCATCGATGATCAGGTAAATCTTTTCCAGGGAACGGCCCCGGATAAAGTTCAGGGCTTCCATCTGAATCAGGTTCCGGTCAAAGACTTCTGCCAGAACGCTTTCCAGTTCCAGTTCATCGTCATACCGGGCCGTATCGTCCTTATCCAGCAGCTGTTCCAGATTATCCATAATGGGCCGCATCAGGGGAGAAATTTTTTCCTGTTCGTCCCCTGGAAGAAACCCAATATCCGTATCAAACTGGGCATTGGGCCGGCAGATCAGAATCCGCCGGTATTCGCCGCTGGGGTGATCCAGCAGCTTCTCCAGCCCCACGGCCAGGGAATAGAAGGTTTTGGCCGTACCTGCCTGCCCCTTGATAATTACCAGGGGAACTTCGTCCGCCGGCTTCATCAGAGCTTCCTGCATAAAATACTGGCCCGCATTCCGGGGCTTGACCCCATAGGGCGTATCCTTGGCGTAGGCAAGGGGCACCACCCGGTCCCCCCAAACCCGACCCAATTGGGTTTTCCGCAGGGAGGCGTCAGCCCGCAGCAGGATAAACTCATTCTGGTAAACCGTTACCGGCAGAACCTGCCCCGCCGCATCGCATTGGTACAACTGAGAAACGGGAATCCCCTGCTCCCCAAACCGGTCAAAGAACGGCTCCGGCACATAGCATTCCTGCCGGCCCCGGTACTGCTGCTCTCCTGTAAGAACCTGCTGGGAACTGAAATCCTGGGCCTCAATGCCCAGCAGCTGGGCTTTCGGCCGCAGTACCAGGTCCTTGGTTACCAAAATGGGTTTCTGGTCCCGAAGGTGGAAACAAACTTTAAGGATTCGGTTATCCCCCTTGTCCTCCGGCAGCCCTTCCGGCAGCTCCTCATGAATGCAGTTAGGTTCTACCCGAAGCCTGCCGCCGTGGGGCAGTGCCGCCCCGGCAATCAGGTCATCCTGCCGTCTCAGGTTTTCCAGGTAACGGATTACCTTCCTGGCATTATAGCCCTTTTCTCCCTCTGCCTTTTTAAGCCCGTCCAATTCTTCCAGGACCACCAAAGGCAGAACCAGTTCGTTGTCCTCAAAGCACTCCAAAGCACCGGGGGACTGGATCAGCACATTGGTATCGATTACATAGATTTTTCCCATAGGTACGCCGCCTTTCTTTTACAGCCAAAGCTTCTCAAGAAATGGTTCCTAGGGATACCCTATCAAAGAAAAGTAGGAGAAACAGCAAGAAAGGGTAAAGATTGGGTAATATCTGAAATTTTTACTCCGTCAGGGCCTGGTTCAATGCCTTCAGGATATGGCCGCGCTGTACATATTGCTTTCTATACATAGCCGTATGCTCCCCATTGGGCATAAATTCATCCCGTACCGCCAACTGACGCTGCAAAGCGTCCTTCAAATTGGGCACATCGCCTACAGCGTAGGCAGCTACCACACAGTTGGTGGGAACGGCGCCGCCGGCTACCTGAAGGGTTACCACCCGGGTATCCAGCATATCCGCCTTGATCTGGTTCCACAGGGCATCCCGGCTGCCCCCTTCGGTAATGGTCAGCTGGGACAGGTCAATCCCTGCTTTCCGATACCGGTCGGTAATTTCCATATAATCGTAGCCGATGCCTTCCAGTACGCAGCGCCACAGTGCCCCCTGGTCAGAATCCAGGGTAAGCCCGGTAAAGGTGCCCCGAACATGAATATATTCCCCATTGCTGCCGGTAAGATAGGGAATAAACAGGGCCCCGTTGCAGCCAGCGGGATGGGCTTTGGCCAGCCGGTCCAATTCTCCATAGTACAAATCATCGGTTTCCTTGCGGGCAATGCTGTCCTTGAACCAGCGCAGGGCCAGCCCTCCAGTCCGGACCATGCCCCAGTAGAAATACGTGCCGGGCAGGGTACCGGAATTGAAAATCAAATTGTTGCCGGGAGAAGACAGGGCGGGAATGATGCCGTCCGTGGCTGCACAGAACATGGAACAGGTGCCGGCCACGTCCACCGCCCGGCCCGGTTCCAGAATGCCGCTGCCCATCATGGACTCCATGGTATCCCCGGCCCCGGCACAAATGGGAATTCCAGCAGGAAGACCCGTTTCCGCAGCATCGGCTGCACAAAGGGTACCGATAATATCCCAGGGCTTCACAATCCGGGGCATGTACTTGGGGTCAATACCCAGGATAGAAAGCTGCTCCGGAGACCATTCCTTCTTGAGGACGTTATAGCCTAGGCCCCAGCCGGACATGGTACCCCAATCCACAAAAGCTTCCTCACCGGAAAGCCCGGCCAAATGCATCAAAATATAAGGGCAATTGTGAACGAACTTCACGCCCCGTTCCCGGACTGCTGGAATATTTTTGAGAAACCAGCGAGCGTACATGGCAGGAAACATAATATGGGGTTCCGGATTCCCAGTTTCTTCCGCCCAAATGGATAAATGCTGGGCCTTCAGTGCTTCCACATCGTCGGAAGTCCGGCTGTCCAGGTAGTTGATATAGGGAGAAATGGCGTTGCCCTCTGCGTCCACACAAACAATGCCGCAGATAACGCCGTCCCCCATAATGGAACGGATCTGGCCCACGTCCAGTCCCTTGGCTGCCATTTGCCGGCTGCAATCCCGCATACATTGTTTAATCAGCTGATAATATTCCCCCACATCCATCTGTACCCAGCCCGGCTGCGGGTAGAGCAAGGTGGTAGGAGCCGTTGCCATAGCCACTTCCTGGCCTGCCTCATCGTAAATGGCAACCTTCACACTTTGGGTTCCTGCGTCAAACCCCAGATAATATTTTTTGTCCATACTGACACCGTCCTTTACGGCAGCCCTAGAAATAATGCTGCCAAGTTCCCCTCTATCATAACAAAAAACTGCCGGATCCGGAAAACATTTTCCCGGCGTCCGCAGGACAAAAAAGATGAGAAAAATGCATGGAAAGGCACAAAGAAAAAAGTGAAAAATATTTCATACCAGCAACAGGGTCTATAAATGGCCTGATGTGAAAAGAAATACAGAAAAAACCAGAAATCACAGGGATTTTATGCATAAATAGCTAAAATTATAGGCACATGGATAAGAATAAAAGAAGTACCTGGAATACGGCAGCCTGCGGTCAACCTTTCTGCCCTAAAACAACAGCCCAGCACGTTCCCGGGTTCTCCCGGAACGCGCTGGGCTATTTGACTTTACATACACGCTTGAAGGAGACTAAAAAGGTAAAAGAAAAACGCCTGAGCGATTTCTCACTCAGGCGTTTGCCTAACCGGCAGCTTCCTATCCTCCCGGACCGTTTCCAGTCGAGTACTTTCGGCGTATGAAGGCTTAACTACTGTGTTCGGCATGGGAACAGGTGGAT
>NZ_QRMX01000037.1:0-15801 GCF_003472805.1 Acidaminococcus sp. AM05-11
TTTATGGGGAAGGTGCCGCACAACGTGCGGCGGAAAGGGCGGCGACACTTCCTGAGCGGTTCGCTGCTAGCCAGTCATTTTCGCCTTGCAGGCTCAATTTCTGGGCAGCTATCGCATGGGCCTTATTGACCAAACAGCCACTTGCAGAATGTGTCGGGCTGTTTGGATGCGGCCGCAATGCTTGCAGGAAGCGTTCTATACCACTACTGGTCAGGTAACAGACTAGGGGTAGTGCAGACATTTACGAACTATGCTGCTTTGCTATACCCGTTTAGTACATGACTCGTAGTGGTCTAAGACTGGCCCCTGCAAGCGTGAAGGGGCCGTCAGTCCGCAGGACTGACTGAGGAAGTTTATTAGAATACGGTTATAAAGAACAAAAAAACGGCTTGCAAACTCTTTTGAGCTCGCAAGCTGTTTTTTCTTTCGGGGTAGGTATTATTTCACACCCCCTTTTTCGTATACTACCTCAAAAGGAGTTTCAAGAGCCCCGCTACGCTTAATTGCGCTGGGGTGAGGAACTCCTTTTTTATGCCTTACAGCAAATTCAGCTGCCGCCCCAGCTTTTCTGCTTCTGCCAAATCCTTGGGGAATTGCAGGCTGTGATGGGCCTGTTTATCCCCTTCACTAAAGCTGGCCATGTTGTACTGGCTGTAATCCTTCACCTGAAGGGTATCACAGGAGGCCAGGGTAAAAATCTGTCCGCCCAAGATGTGGAACAGCTCCGCTTCCCCAGCCCATTTGGTCTTGTAATGTTCTTCGTAATATTCCTTGGGAGCGTTCATGGTATAAATCAGCCCCACCTGGATATGTCCATGGAAATAGGAAGAATAGTCATCGTAAGAAAAACCGCAGAAAATCAGCCGTTCCAAAAAAGCCTTCAGCTGAGCCACCGGCTCCCCAAAATAGATGGGCGTACCGATAATCAGCGTATCAGCCTGGTAAATCTTGTCAATGAGCGGAGAATAGTCGTCGGGCCATACGCAGTGGCAGCGCTTCCCGCTCTTGCTCTTGCAGGCCAGGCAGCTCCGGCAGCCGGAACCCTTCAAATCATACAAATGAACCAGTTCCGTTTCCGAGCCCGCCGCCTTGGCGCCCCGCTCTGCTGCCTCTACCAATTGGGCCGTATTCCAATCCTTCCGGGGACTGGCATTGATGAGTATTGTCTTTTTCATAGGAACTCCTTCTTTCGCAAACCTAGCGCAATTGTTGTACACATCTATTATACACCCATCTCCCAGCTTCCACCTGCACTTTCCGCTTTTAGGAGAAAAATATCGCCGTGCGCTGGGGCTACGTGTCACGCCCTTTGGGCTGGCCAGTTGGGTTCGCTTTAACTTTAACCGCCGGAGCCCCACCACACACGGAAAAAGGCCCGCATCCCTAAGGACGCGGGCCAAACTTGTTTTGCAATTATTTCGGGTAGTTGTTGGAGGAATTTTCCTTCAGCAATACGTCGTGGGCACCGCCTTCTACCAAGCTGGTAGCAGAAACCAAAGTCAGTTTGGCTTTCTTCTGCAATTCAGGAATGGTGAGCGCACCGCAGTTGCACATGGTGGAACGAATCTTGGAGGTGGTCAGGTTTACGTTGTCCTTCAGGCTGCCTGCGTAAGGAACGTAGGAATCAACGCCTTCTTCGAAGGACAGCTTCTTGTCGCCGCCCAGATCGTACCGCTGCCAGTTGCGGGCACGGGCAGAACCTTCGCCCCAGTACTCTTTCATGTAGGTGCCGTTGATGTTCACCTTGTTGGTAGGAGATTCATCGAAGCGGGCAAAATAGCGGCCCAGCATGATGAAGTCAGCACCCATGGCCAGAGCCAGGGTCATGTGGTAATCGTACACAATGCCGCCGTCGGAGCAGATGGGCACGTAGATACCGGTTTCCTTGTAGTATTCGTCCCGGGCTTTGGCTACTTCAATCACTGCGGTAGCCTGGCCGCGGCCGATACCTTTTTGTTCACGGGTAATGCAGATGGAACCGCCGCCGATACCGATTTTCACAAAATCAGCACCGCATTCCGCCAGGAAGCGGAAGCCTTCAGCGTCAACCACGTTGCCGGCGCCAACCTTTACAGAGTCGCCATATTTGGCACGAATCCATTCCAGGGTCCGTTTTTGCCATTCGCTGTAGCCTTCGGAGGAGTCGATGCACAGCACATCGGCACCAGCTTCCACCAGAGCAGGAACGCGCTGTTCATAGTCCCGGGTGTTGATGCCGGCACCTACTACGTGGCGCTTCTTGTCGTCCAGCAGTTCCAGCGGATACTGCTTATGGGTGGAATAGTCCTTGCGGAATACCATGTACATCAGGTTGCCGTCTTTGTCAATGATGGGCAGGGTATTCAGCTTGTGTTCCCAGATAATGTCGTTGGCTTGCTTCAGCGTAGTATCGCTGGTACCAATGACCATATCCGCTACAGGGGTCATGAAGTCCTTTACCAGGTCCGTCATTTGCATCCGGCTGATCCGGTAGTCACGGCTGGTCACAATCCCTTCCAGATGACCATGTACGGAGCCGTCAGAAGTAACTGCCATGGTAGAATGGCCGGTTCTTTCCTTCAGAGCCAGTACATCAGCCAGGGTGCAGTCAGGCCGCAGGTTGGAATCGCTGACTACGAAACCGGCTTTATAGCTTTTTACCCGGGCAACCATGGCTGCTTCGCTTTCAATGCTCTGGGAACCGTAGATGAAGGACAAGCCGCCTTCACGGGACAGGGCAATGGCCATGTTGTCGTCGGATACGGACTGCATGATTGCAGACACCAGGGGAATATTCAATGTCAAGGGTGCTTGTTCACCCTTCTTAAATTTTACCAGCGGTGTTTTCAAACTCACATTTGCAGGAATGCATTCGCTGGAAGAGTATCCAGGCACCAAGAGGTACTCACTAAAAGTGTGCGCAGGTTCATCATAAATAAAAGCCATTGTAATCCCCCTTTTGAAGTATTTTTTCTATTCTAGCACCACACTGTCACAATTGCAACAATTTATTTCAATCTTTTTAAGGCTCTCCAGGCAATATCGTGACGATAGTGCACACCTTCAAAATGGATCTTTTCTACAGCGGCGTAAGCCTTCTTCTGGGCCGCAGCAATGGAGTCGTCCACAGCCGTAACACCCAGTACCCGACCGCCGTTAGTGACAATCTGGCCGTCCTTTTCCTTGGTCCCGGCGTGGAAAACCACCACCTGGTCCAGGGCGCCAGCTTCTGCAAGGCCGGTAATGGGCAGGCCTTTGGGATAGGATTCCGGATAGCCGCCGGAAGCCATAACCACGCACACCGCAGCCTTGGTGCTCCATTTTACCAGGTCCGGCGTCAGGGTACCCGTGGAGCAGGCCACCATAATCTGAGCCAGGTCGCTGTCCAAGAGGGGCAGCACTACCTGGGTTTCCGGATCCCCAAAACGGGCGTTGAATTCTACTACCTTAATGCTGTCGCCTTTGATCATCAGGCCAGCGTACAGGCAGCCCGTGTAGGTGCGGCCTTCCTTGGCCAGGGCATCTACCACCGGGCGCAGAATGGTTTCCACCGTCTTCTGCTTCAGGGCGTCCGTCATCACCGGAGCCGGGCAGTAAGCCCCCATGCCGCCGGTGTTGGGGCCTTCGTCCCCATCGTTCACCCGTTTATGGTCCTGGGCAGCCAGCATGGGCACAATGGTCTTGCCGTCCGTAAAGGCCAGGAGAGAAGCTTCCTCCCCTTCCATAAATTCTTCGATAACCACCCGGTTGCCGGCGGTGCCAAACTTGTGGTTGCCCATCATCTCGTCCAAAGCGTCCAGGGCTTCCTGCTTGGTCATGGCTACCACCACGCCCTTGCCGGCTGCCAGGCCGTCCGCCTTGATGACGATGGGAGCGCCCTTTTCCTCTACAAAGGCCCGGGCGTCCGCCAGGTTGTCACAGACCTTGAAAAAGGCCGTGGGAATATGGTATTTCTCCATTAGTTCCTTGGAGAAAATCTTGGAACCTTCAATTTCCGCAGCCTTGGCGCTGGGTCCAAAAATGGTCAGGCCCCGGCCTCTGAAAACGTCCACAATCCCGGCCACCAGAGGGGCTTCCGGCCCCACTACGGTCAGGTCGATTTGATGTTCCTCAGCCCAGTCCGCCAGCCCTTCCAGGTTGGTTACGTCCAGGTCCACACATTCTGCCAGGTTCTTCATGCCGGGATTGCCCGGTGCTGCATATACTTTATCCACACTGGGGCTTTGGGCCAATTTCCATACCAGGGTATGTTCCCGGCCGCCGCCGCCAATTACCAATACCTGCATCTTGCTCCCCCTTATGCCTTTTCGCTGTCCAGCTGCTTTTTCAGATAGGCGCTGATGGCCGTATCATAGGCTGCCGTATGGGCAAAGGCTTCCTGGGCCAGCATTTTCCGGGTATGCAGGTCGATATCGCCCTTTTCGTCCAGCAGCTTCATCAGGCCTTCATAACGGTCCGGATTGGTGATGATCACCACATCGTGGAAGTTCTTGGCAGAAGCCCGCACCATGGCAGGGCCGCCGATGTCGATGTTCTCGATGGCTTCCGCTTCCGTTACGCCAGGTTTGGCAATGGTCTGTTCAAAAGGATACAGATTGCACACCACCAGGTCGATGGGGCGAATGCCGTTGTCCTTCATGTCCTGCATATGCTGGGGATTGCTGCGGATGGCCAGAATGCCCCCGTGAATTTTCGGGTTCAGGGTTTTTACCCGGCCGTCCATCATTTCCGGGGTACCGGTCACGTCACTGACATAGGTGACAGGAATCCCTGCAGCCTTGATGGCTTTCATGGTGCCGCCGGTGGAAATGATTTCAATGCCTTTCTTATGCAGGAAAGCAGCCAGTTCCACAATGCCTTTTTTATCGGATACACTCAACAATGCTCTTGCAATGGTCATAACGCGCTACTCCTTCCGGATTTTTACTTTTCTGCCTTTGACTTCCAGCCGATTTTCCGCCCACAGCTTCACCACTTCCGGCAGGATGGTATGTTCCTGCACCAGAATCCGGGCAGCCAGGGTATCGTGGGTATCCTCATCCATGACAGGCACCGCAGCCTGCATAATGATGGGCCCCGTGTCCATGCCGGCATCCACAAAGTGCACCGTGCAGCCGGCAATCTTTACCCCGTAGTTCAGTGCCTGTCCCTGGGCGTCCAGGCCCGTAAAGGACGGCAAAAGCGCCGGGTGGATGTTGATAATCTGATGGGGCCAGGAGTTTACAAAATCAGCGCTCAAAATGCGCATAAAGCCAGCCAGGACCACCAGTTCCACCTGTGCGTCCCGGAGCTTTTTGTCGATGGCCGCCTCAAAGGAGGCCTTGTCCTTGTAATCCTGCCGGGCAATGGCATAGTGGGCAATCCCCGCCTTTTGGGCCCGTTCCAGGGCGTAGGCTTCCGGACTGTCACTAATCACCACAGCCACTTCTATAGGAAGGTTTTCTTCCCGGATTTTGTCCAGGACGGCCTGAAAATTGCTTCCCCGGCCGCTGACCAAAACCCCGATTTTCCGCTTATTCACCGAATACGCCGCCTTTCAGCACAGTCTTCTTGGTGCCGGGTACCACTTCACCCAGTTCGTAGAAGGTTTCCCCTTCAGCCTTCAGATGCGCCCGCAGAGCCTCGGCTTCTTCCGGAGCCACAACCAGGACCATGCCCACGCCCATGTTGAAGGTGCGGTACATTTCCGGCCAGGGCACATTGCCCCATTTCTGGAGCTTCTTGAAGACCATGGGTACTTCCCAGGCATCTGCATGTACCAGGGCGTCGCAGCCTTCCGGCAGGATCCGGGGAATGTTGTCGTAGAAACCGCCGCCGGTAATGTGTACCATGCCGTGGAGGTTGAACTTGTGAATCAGCGGCAGCACCGTGCGGGGATACAGCCGGGTAGGCGTCAGCAGTTCTTCGCCCAGGGTTTTGCCAAATTCCGGAATCATAGTGTCCACGGACAGGCCCTGTGCTTCAAAGCAGATCTTCCGCACCAGGGAGAAGCCGTTGGAATGCACGCCCGTAGAAGGCAGGCCCAAGAGCACGTCCCCCGGTTTTACCTGGTCCCCGGTAATCATCTTGTCCCGTTCCACAACGCCCACGGAGAAGCCGGCAATATCGTATTCATCTTTGGCATAGAAGCCGGCCATTTCCGCCGTTTCCCCGCCAATCAAAGCACAGCCGGATTCCTTGCAGGCCCCGGCCACACCCTTAACGATGTCGGCAATCTTCTGGGAGTCTACTTTTGCCGTAGCAATATAGTCCAGGAAGAACAGCGGTTCAGCACCCTGCACCAGGATATCGTTGACGCACATGGCCACAGCGTCCTGACCAATGGTGTCGTGACGGTCCATCATAAAAGCAATCTTCAGTTTGGTGCCCACGCCATCGGTACCGGATACCAGGACCGGATCCTTGTACTTATTGCCCAGGGCAAACAGGCCGCCGAAGCCGCCCAGGTCCCCGATTACTTCCGGACGGTACGTAGCCCGCACACTGTCCTTCATCAATTCAACGGCTTTGTTGCCGGCATCAATATCTACACCTGCATCTGCATAGGTAATAACCTTTTTCTCAGTCACGCTGTTTCCTCCTCAGCAACTCGTCTCAAACTGGAATTTGGAGCCCAGCTCCATTTCTTTATCTGCTCCATCTGGATACTTGGCGTTGAAGCAGGCATAGCACATATCATCGGGGTTCAGCACGGACAGGGAACTGCGCAGACCTTCCATACTAATATAATGAAGGCTGTCAGCCTTGATGTATTCCCGGATTTCTTCTTCCGTCTTGCTGGCGGCAATCAGTTCCTTCCGTTCAGAAGTATCAATGCCGTAGTAGCAGGAATCCATAACCGGAGGAGAGCTGATGCACACGTGCACCGCCGTAGCCCCGGCATCCCGCAGCAGCTGGACAATCTTGCCGCTGGTAGTGCCCCGGACGATGGAGTCGTCCACCATCACCACGGATTTGCCGGCCACCAGGCTCCGGTTGGCATTCAGCTTCAGGCGTACCGCGTTCAGCCGCTGCTTTTGGGTGGGCTGAATGAAGGTACGGCCAATGTATTTGTTCTTGGTCAGACCTTCCACAAAGGGAATGCCTGCTTCCAGGCCGTAGCCAATAGCAGCAGGGGTACCGGAATCAGGCACGGAGATAACAATATCCGCCTTGATGTTCTTGGTTTCCCGAGCCAGCTGCCGGCCCATGTTGATCCGGGCCTGGTAAATGCTTTCCCCGTCCATAATGCTGTCCGGACGGGCAAAATACACGTATTCAAACACGCAGTGGGCCAGATGTTCCGGCTTGTGGGTGCTGTACATAATGCTCTTGGGTTCGGCGTTTTCATCGTCAATGACAATCATTTCGCCGGCTTCCAAATCCCGCACGTATTTGGCCCCTACCAGGTCCAAGGCACAGGTTTCCGAAGCCACCACCCAGCCCTTGTCCAAGCGGCCCAGGCACAGCGGCCGGAAGCCATAGGGATCCCGGAAAGCAATCAGCTGTTCGTCGTTCATAATCAGGATGGAAAAGGCACCCTTAATGGTGTTGGCAGCTTCCGCCACCCGTTCCGGCAGCGTTGCTTTCCGGCTCCGGGTAATCAAAGACAGCACCACTTCGCTGTCCACCGTGGTCTGGAACATAGCGCCTTCCTTGGCCAATTGAGAACGCAGCTGGGCTGCATTGGTCAGGTTCCCATTATGGGACAGGGCCAAGTTGCCGCCATCATAAAAAACTTTCAGAGGCTGAACATTGTAGGGAATGCTGGAACCCGTAGTGGAATAACGCACGTGGCCAATAGCCATATAGCCGTCCAGTCCCCGGACCCCGTCCTTGAACACATCATTGACCAAACCCATGGCCTTTTTGATATGCATATGGCGGCCGTCGGATACGGCAATGCCGGCACTTTCCTGGCCTCTATGCTGCAGGGCAAACAAGCCCCAGTAGGTATTGAGCGCTACATCATCTTTTTTCGAATAAATGCCGAATACGCCGCATTCTTCGTGCAGCTTATCCTCTGCAAAGTCTCTTTCCGTCATAGTTCCTCCTGAACTTATTGCTTATTGGCCGCAGCGCGGGTGGCAGCCAGTTTTTCGCCTTTTGCTTTTACTTCTTCCTGCATTTGTTTTCTATGGGCAGCCAGTTTTTCCACCAGTTCCGGATACTTTTCAGCCAGGATTTGGACAGCAAACAAAGCCGCATTCTTGGCCCCGTTAATGGCCATGGTAGCCACAGGGATTCCAGAAGGCATTTGGACAAAGCTCAAGAGAGCGTCTACGCCATTTAAGGCCGTAGCATTGATAGGCACGCCGATCACCGGCAGGGTGGTATAGGAAGCAATTACGCCGCCCAGATGAGCCGCAGCCCCGGCAGCCGCAATAATCACTTCTACGCCCCGGTCTCTGGCACCGGCAGCAAATTCCTTTACCAGCTCAGGAGTGCGGTGTGCACTGGCAACCACAACTTCCACTTCAACGCCGAAATCCTTCAAGGTTTTTTCAGCAGGTTCCAAAACAGGCCAATCAGAATTACTTCCCATAATCAATGCAACTTTCATATCAGCACCTCCAAAGAAAAAAGGCTCAAGAGTCCTTCTAGCATCAATGTATCGGTTACTCCCAAGCCAAACTGTGACCAGCTTAATTCGTATTATCATTCTATCAATGCTATTGGGCAATGTCAATATTTTATCGAACTTTTATCATATATGTTACACTATCGTTCGTAATAATCGAAAACTTTTCAATTTGTAGCCCCCATTTCACTAAAAGCATACTATAATAGTAATATAAGAGGTGATTCCTATGCTGCATTTTTGGCGAAAAGCAGCCCTGCTGCCGCTTTTCCTTTTTACTCTAGTGGCCGCTTTCCCCAGGGCAGGTGAGCTGTCCCCGGCTATAGCCGTGCCCCATCCTTCCCTGGGCAGCGGCTCCTCCATTCCTACGCCCCACGTAAGCCAGCCCCAGGTGAGCACCCATCCCGTTTCCGTACCCACCCCGGTGCCCCACGCCCCAGCCCGGATTCCCCAGGTGCGTTCCCTGCCCATTCCGGAGCCCCAGGTGACCACGCCGCAGGTGACGGCCCCCAGCCGTAGCCCCCAGCCCTATGTGAGCCCCGTGGTTCCCGGCGCCGGAGAAAAACTGGACGTGTACCGGCCCGGCCTTACCCTGTTTTCCTGGGAAGCACCCCGTACCTACGGCGTCTTTGGCCAGTACACCACCCTGTTCCCCTACCGCCACGACCCGAACTATACAGCCGGCTGGTGGAAGCCCTGGCCCCTCCTTTCCCCGGAAGACCTGTTCCGCACCCGTCTCTTGGGCCAGCCCCTGGAAACTGTCATTCATTAACAAAAATGACCTTCCTGCCGCAAAAGCAGAAAGGTCATTTTTTATTCACTTACTTCGTAAAGGGTACAACGCCTTCCACCGCCTGGGCAGCGGTAATCCGCTGTCCTTCATGGTCCAGGTCGATGAGCACATACTTGCTGTTGCCCATGCCCAGTTCTTCCATATAGGTCAGCTGGCGCAACCCGTGCCGGGATTCCATCCGTTCCACCAGGTCGTGGTGGTCCTTTTCCTGCATGGCGTACACCATATCAATGGAAGCCTGGTCCACGGACAAAATATCCAGGGACGCTGTAATGCCTACGTTAGGAGTTACCACCGGCTGAGCCGCTACCCCTTCGCAGTCGCAGGACACGGACATATTCCGCAGCACATTGATGTAGGCCACATGGCCGGCAAAATAATCAATGGTGGCCTTGGTGGATTCCGTCATCCGTTCCATAAATTCTTCCTTGGCAATATCCCATTGGTTGGGCTGCCCCGGAGTGGTATGGATCATGGCCTTGCCAATCCGGCCGTCAGCGCAGCCAATGCCGATGTTCTTGTCAGAGCCCCCAAAACCGCCCTGGACATGGCCCTTAAAATGGGTCAGGGCCAGCAGGGAATCGTAATTGGTCAAATGGCTGCCCATGGACATTTCCGTAAACCACTTGCCGCCCTTGACCGGCAGCATAACCGTGCCTTCCTCGTCCAGGATATCCACCGGAGCAAAGGTCCAGCCGTTGGTTTCCAGGGTCTTCCGGTGCTCCTCCGTGGTGTACCGGCCGCCCTCGTAATAAGTGTTGGTTTCAATAATGGAAGCCGTGGGCAGACGCTTTTCCAGCAGTTCCTTCACCCAGGGCCGGGGAATGATGTTGGGACCGTGGGGTTCACCCGTATGGAGCTTGACCCCCACCTTGCCGGTCAAATGGGCCGAAATCTTATCGTAAATCTTCAGCAGCCCTTGGGCGGACAAATCCCGGGTAAAATACACAATGGATTCATTGCCCGTTCTTTTTTCATAGGGAATATACGTATCACCGTCAAAACGAGTTACCTTTTTTTCTGTCATAGGAATTCCTCCTTCAGCTAAAACCATGGGTTGTGCAGAATTCGCACAGTCTTGCATACTACCATTGTACTCGCCTTTCAGGACTTTTTCCAATGCCTATCCTCTTTTTGCCGTTATACCAAAAAAGCATGGTGCCAAAATGCAGCCAGCGGCCGCCCAATTACAGGCAGCCGCTGCGCTTTGTTTCTAGGTGGTTTTGTTGGTTTTGCGTACCATTACCGCAGGTAGATGGAGAAGATGAAGGAAGCTACCACCAGCACAATCCCGCCGCCAACACGGCTGGACAGCTGTGCATAAGAAATCAGTTCCAGCCGGCGAGCTGCCCCCAGTACCGCAACGTCCCCGGCGCCGCCCCGGTTAGCCATGCACAGGCCGGCGGTAATGGCCGTATCGATGGGATAGAAGCCCACCAGTTTGCCGGTCAGGGCACTGCCGATAATGGCACCGATAACTACCATCAGGGCAATCAGCACATTGCTGAAAGTCAGGGCTGCGGCCAATTGGCCCAGGTCAAAGTCCACACCCATGCAGACCATGACCAGCACAGCAATAATGGAAGCTGTAAAAGACTGGATTTTCTTGGCCGCCATCCGTACGCCCGGAGGAATAACCCCCAGCACAGCCAGGATAACTACAAACAAAATGGTATAGGCAAAGGCATGAATCTTGGCTCCCAGCACCACCGGGAACAAAATCTTACTGCACAGCAGGCCTACCGCATAGGCCGTGCCGGCCAGGAACAGGGCACCCCGGTAATCGTCCTTGGAGGGGGTGATATCCAGGTCCGGTTTGATCAGGTTTTGGTCCGTAGGCATAATGTTGGTCCGGTCCCCGGTCCATTCCGGTTTCTTTTCGCCCAGCTTGTCCAAAAGAGCTCCGGCGAGAATGCAGATCAGGTTGGCAATGGTCAGAATGATAATGGCAAAGGAGTAATAGTTGGCTGCCGGCTGCCCTGTCACCTGCTCATAAATCTGGGACAGAGGAATGGCACCGGCCCCGTTGCCGCCGCCCATAATGGGCAGAACAAATTGAATCATGGCGTTAGGCGGGGTAACCCCAAAGACTAGGCCAATGGCAATACCGAAAATGGAAGCACCCAGAAGGCTGCCGAACAGGGCGGGAATATACCCGGCAAAGCTGCGGATTAAGACCTTCCGGTCCAGAGCCAAAATGGAACCCAGAATCAAGAAGATGATGAATACCGTCAAGAGGCCCGTGGTCCCCTGCTCCGTATCCATAATGGCCTTCACATATTTCACAGGAATCAGGTCCGCCTGCTTCAGGGCAGCCACCCCGAAGAATACCATCAGAAGGCCCCCGCCGATATACGTATTCCAGATGGGAAGCTTTTCCCCCAGCTTATACAGGAACAGGGTCAGCATCCCGGTAATGCCCAGGAACCCAATAAAGTCCGTACTCAGGACGCCTCTGGACATCAAATAAGCAACAATAGCAGAAAACAGCAGATATAAGTACCAGGGAAGTCCCCCCAAACATCAAGAAATCACTTTTCTTTTCGTTCACGACTGCACGCTCCTTTTTTGTCGGGATCCGGATCCGATTGATACATTTAGTATAAGGTAATTCTGATTTTTTCGATAATACTAGCTTATTATCTGTTAATAAGTCTAGGTTATAAGCCATGAATAAAACTAATTATCCGATGCATTTTTTAGAAGGTTTGCTTCCGCTGACTTCACACACTTTTCCTAAATTCCTCTCATGCAGCAAAAATTTTCCAGTGCTACAATAAGGACAGTGAAACCTCACGAAGGAGCTGATTCCATGCAAACCTCTAAACAAGCGGCGCTTCTCTGCGCCCTCTGTCTGCTGGGTACCGGCACGGCCCTGGCCGCCCCGGCCGCCCCAGCAGCCTCTTCGGCAGCGGCCCCGGTGACCCAAAAGGCCCCCGCCTCTGCCGTTACTTCTGTCACCGCCATTGCCCATAACTACGGCTTTGGCGAAGCCATTTCCCAGGTGGCCCTGCGCTACCCTGAAAAAATTGCCGCAGCCCAACTGTCCCCCAGCGATTTTCTGGTGCCGGGAGCTGCCATTTCTGCCGTCTATCCTTCTGACAAAGCCTACCCTGCCCAAAAAGCGGACAAGGGCCAATACGTGATTCTGGAGCTGGAGCACAAGAATCCCCAGTCCGATATGCCCCTGCCCCAGCGTGCCCCCAGAAAGGACGAGGCAGGAGCCAAACACCCCGGGGACGCCTCCTCCCACAGCGACCGGACAATGCCGGACCTGAGTCTTTCCGTGACCCAGCTAAAGCCCCTTACCAGCGTCAAGGGCACCACCTTTGCACCCACCACGGCACCCCTTACTGCCACCACTACCCTGGAACCAGAGCTCCAGGGCTTTACCGCCGGCACCTATACGGACCCCCAGGTGGGCGCCTCCATTCCCTATTATCTCTATCTGCCCGCCCATTATAATCCCAAGAAAAAGTACCCCCTGATGGTGTTTATTCCCGACGCCAGCACCAATATCGACAATTCCAAAATCACCCTGGTCCAGGGCAACGGCGCCACCATTTGGGCCTCCCCAGAAGAACAGGCCAAGCACCCCTCCCTGGTGCTGGCCGTCCAGTATCCCCAGCGCCTGGTGGATTCCCTGGGCATGATGACCACCGACGATAATGTCTGGACCCCAGGGCTGACCCTGGTGACCGACCTGATCCACCACATTGCGGACACCTACAGCGTGGACCCGGACCGAATCTACGGCACCGGCCAATCCCAAGGCGGCATGGCCAATATCGCCATCAGCGACAAGTACCCCGACCTTTTTGCTGCCCAGTTCCTGGTGGCCTGCCAATGGAATACCCAGGAAATGGAAGCCCTGAAGGACAAGAAACTGTGGATTCTGGTGATCCAGGGCGATACCAAAGCCTTCCCGGCCATGAACGATGCTGTCAGCCGCTGGCAAAAACTGGGCACCCAGGTGGCCACCGCCCCCTACTGGGACAGCCATTCCACCCAGGAGCAATTCTCCCACCTGGTGGGCCAGCTGGAACACCAGAACGCCCCCATCAACTACAGCGTCTTCCAAAACGGCAACCACATGTACACCTGGACCATTGCCTATAATATCCCTGGCATCAGGGACTGGGTCTACCTCCAAAGCCGGTCGGACAAGCCCGTTTTCTTCCAAACGAACCAGCTTTCCGCCTAGCAGAAACGGGAACTGGCCGGCCAGCTGCTAAACCAGGGCATCAGCGCCTATAAGGAAGGGACTTCCCAGGGCGATGCCCGGGCCTTGGCCTATTTCCAGGAAGCAGACCGGCTGGGCCATTTCAAGGCCGCCCGGTACCTGGGTCTCCTGTACGCCGAAGGCCGGGGCGTGCCCCAAAGTGACAAAAAAGCGGCCGCCTTCTACCAGAAAGCAGCCAAAGCCGGGGACATTACCGGCACCACCCTGCTGGGTGCCTGCTACGAAAACGGGAAAGGCGTACCCCAAAATGATGCCAAAGCCCTGGTTCTGTACCAAAAAGCCGGAGAACGCGGTGATATTATTGCCGCCCCCGCCCTTTTTGCAGAAGCAAGGCTGTACGAATTGGGCAAAGGCACTGCCCCGGACCTGGCAAAAGCCAAGGCCCTGTATGAACAGGCCGCCAAGGCCGGCTACCAGCCTGCCAAGGACAAACTGGCCCAGTGGAAATAACGCATATTCTGCACAAAAAATGAGGGTGTGGAATAATACTTACCCCAGAACAAAAAAACGGCTTACGAGCTCAAAAGAGTTCGCAAGCCGTTTTTTGTTCGTTATGCCGTATCCAAACCTCAAAACTTCCTCAGTCAGTCCTGCGGACTGACAGCCCCTGAGTGGTTCGCCGTGCTCCGTTTCCCTCCACCCTACGGGTTCGGCTCACGGACGGCTATCACATGGCTCACATGATCCAAGAGTCCTTAGAAATTCTGCCGGACTCTTGGATGTGAGCGCAACGCTTTGGATGGGCCGGTCTTAAGCCTATACTGGTCGTGTGCTAAACGGGTTTTGAGATGAAATCATGGTATGTATATACTAGCACTACCCTTCTCTGTCACTTGACCAGTAGAGGTCTGGAATGCTTCCTGCAAGCATTGCGGCCGCATCCAAACAGCCCAACAAATTCTACAAGTGGCTGTTTGGTCAATAAGGCCCATGCGATAGCTGCCCAGGAATTGAGCCTGTAAGGCGAAAATGACTGGCTAGCAGCGAACCGCTCAGGAAGTGTCGCCGCAAGGCGACGATAGAAGTTTTATTTTTTCATCTGTGCTTATTTCAAATTTTCCTTAAAGAAGCTTTCAATCTTGTCAAACGGAATCACGTCCATCTTGTAGTACAGGTCCGTATGCACCGCACCGGGGATGATCAGCAGTTCCTTGTTATTGCCCTCCATTCTCTTGAACACATCTTCGCTGAAATACCGGGAATGGGCCTTTTCCCCATGGATCAGCAGCACCGGCGTTTCAATCTCGTCCGCATACACATCAATGGGCATATTGGCAAAATTCAATACCGAGCTCAGAGTTGCCCCAGTAGTGGAACCAAAGGAACGAGGATGGTACCCCAGTTTGGTCTGGTAGTAGTCATGATAATCCTTGACGAATTGGGGCGTATCCTTGGTCACTTCCGTAATTACCCCGCCGGCCATTTTGTAGGTGCCGTTTTTGTAGTCCAGGGTCCGCTGTGCACTGATGCTCTCCCGCAGGGCCTTCCGTTCTGCCTTGATGTCTTCGGGCTTCCGGCCGTTGTCAAAGTAGCCGTTGGCAATCACCCGGCTCATATCGTACATGGTGGAGGTTACCGTAGCCTTGATCCGGGGGTCCATGGCTGCTGCGTTAATGGCAAAGCCGCCCCAGCCGCAGATGCCCACAATGCCGATTTTCTGGGGATTCACGTCATTGCGGTTAGACAGATAGTCCACCGCTGCGGATAAGTCCTCCGTGTTGATGTCCGGAGACGTGGTGTTTCGGGGTTCCCCTGCAGATTCCCCCGTAAAGGACGGGTCAAAAGCCAGGGTCAAAAAGCCCCGGGCAGCCAGTTCCTGGGCATACCGGCCGGACACCTGTTCCTTCACTGCGCCGTAGGGCCCTGCCAGGGCAATGGCTTCGTATTTTTCCCCGGCCTTGTGATTTTTCGGCGTGTACAGGTTCCCCACCAGGGTAATCCCAAACCGGTTGTGGAAGGTCACCTTCTGGTGAGCCACCCGCTGATCCTCCGGGAAAGTCTTATCCCAGGCATTGGACAGCTTGGACGCATCAATGGTTTCCTTGACTGCCACCGAAGGTTTCACTTCTGCCCGCTTAAAGTCCTCCGCTGCCTCTGCGTCCAGGCCAAAGCCTGCCATAAAAAGACCGCAGGACAGCATTACCAAAATCCGTTTTGCCAGCTTACTTTTTTGGGCTCTTCACGTTTTATTGTGGGATGGCAGATTTCTGCCATCCTTCTTTTATG
>NZ_QRMX01000038.1:0-15754 GCF_003472805.1 Acidaminococcus sp. AM05-11
GTTTAACTATATGCCAGTCTACTTTATTCATAGCATACCACCCTTGCAGAAGGCTTACTGAGCCACTACTGGTCAGCTGTCAACGAAAGGCTATTGCAGCGAATTTGGATGTGAGCGCAGCAGCTGCGTCCTACGGACTTGCTTTGCAGGCCGCTATCACAGGGGTCGTATATTCCATTTCTCAGCGGCACAGCCTTGAAAAATGGATACGATTCCCAAAGGGTTGGAGCTTTGGGCGCCCTTTGGGCGACTTGAGGTGAAAAGCGTAATGTGTGGTTTAAACTTCTATCGTCACCTTGCGGTGACACTTCCTGAGCGGTTCGCCGTACTCCAGTCAGTTTCGCCTACAGGGCTCACTTCCTGGACGGCTATCGCATGGACCTTATTAACCAAACAGCCACTTGCAGAATTTGTTGGGCTGTTTGGATGCGGCCGCAACGTTTGCAGGAAGCGTTCAGGGCCACCACTGGTCGTGTGCTTGCTAGGGCTAGTGCAGGAATGTAGGTAGTTGCCCCAACCCGGCATTGCTGGAGGCAATGCCGACCTTCCCCGCCTTGGAATGTTGTTGTGCGGAGAAGGCAGGCGGCCGGAGGCCGGAAATGATGGGGTTAAACCTCAGCCGTCGCCTGATTTCTGGAAAAACTTCTTCCGTCAGCCTATCGGCTGCCACCCCCTTCACGCTTGAAGGGGGCTTTAAAGGAAAATGCGACACCTTCTCAGTGGTTCGCTGCATTCCAATCAGCTGCGTCCTAACGGACTTGCTTCTTGGGCAGCTATCACATGGGTCGCGTATACCAAATATCTTTTGGGTAACTTGCGACGATATTTGGACGCGACCGCAACGCTTGCAGAAGGCTTACTAAGCCACTACTGGTCAGCTGCTAAAAAGGGGCTAGTGCTAAGAATTAGGTAGTGCATTAGCCCGCTGGGCATCTTGGTGGGGCCCATCCGAGGCGCTGTGCGCCCCACCTTCCCGCACTTCCGCGCCCCCTCTGCGCCTCTAATAGCTTTGGAATAGGCGCATCTCCCCCATTTCAGCCGTTTCCACGGCGAAATGGAGGAGACGAGTGTTGGTGCGGGAAGGCAGGCGGCCAGGAGGCCGCAAATGTTGGGGTGACCCGCTGGGTATGCCAATTTTGCTTTCTTGGAGGTATTTCTTCCAGCTGGCGACCATCACAAAGCTTTGGCACCCCGGTATTTTGACCTAATAGCAATTGCATATCGAATAGGAAACAAACCTGATTGAGGGTATTACCTCGGTCGGGTTTGTTTTTTTATGGGGTGGAAAGGGAAATTATATTAGGCTGGGAAAGTGGGAGTTTTATGGTACAGGGATTCTGCTATACTGAAAGTAATTGGAATTTTGCTGGGGCCAATGGAAAATTGTTGGTTTGAAGCGATTGTTGAAAGGAAATGGTGTAGGTAAGCACTGCGGGCAAGATATGCGAGTAAGAAATGCGAGTAAGAAATGCAACCAAGCAATGCAAACCAAGCGCTGCAAGCAGGGTTGTAAGTAAAAATGCAGGAAAGGTCTGCAAATTTAAAAGCAGGGGAAGGGATTTAAATGTCTGAGCTGGAAGGGGCGTTTATTCAGGTAATCTTGGAATCTTGGCGTTTTGCCAAGGGCTACTCAAAGTTGGTGGAGAAATTGGACCTGTTGGAGCGGCAGAAGTACCGGGGGCGGTATGACTGGTACCTGCGGAAGCTGCGGGAGCAGGCGGAAAGGGCGGGGTTTGTGCTGAAGGAATATGACGAGGGTACGGTCTATGACCCGGGTATGGCGGTAAAGGCGCTGAATGCGGACGAATTTCCGGAAGGAACGTCTCTTGTGGTGGAACAGATGGTGGAGCCTATTATTTTGCGAACAGATGGGCAACTTGTTAAGCTTGGAACTATTTTGGTGAGGGGGAAGGCATAATGGCTATTTATGTGGGAATTGATTTGGGGACGACCAACAGTGCAATTTGTACTTATGATGGGAAACATACGCAGGTGTGGAAGAGCCCGGAGCAAAATGATGTGACGCCGTCCGCCATTTATATTGACCGCCGGGGCAATACCCAATATGGGCAGCGGGCCTATAATGCGGCGCCGATGGCACCGGGGAACGCAGCTACGTTGTTCAAGCGATTCATGGGCACCAGCACCAAGATTGCTTTTCCTGCGGTGCATATCGAGAAGACACCGGAGGAATGCTCGGCGGAAATTCTGAAGGTGCTGTACGGGTATTTGTCCGGCAAGGTGGACGAGGCTGACATTCAGGGGATTGTGATTACGGTGCCGGCAGCGTTTAACCAGATGCAGAAAACGGCCACCATGAAGGCGGCGGAGTTGGCTGGCTTTAGCAAGGTTGCGCTGATGCAGGAACCGGTGGCGGCTGTCATGAACATCATGGAGCAGGAAAAATCCGATGGAACGTTCCTGGTCTACGACCTGGGCGGGGGAACGCTGGATATTGCCATTGCGGAAAGTGTGGCGGGGAAGGTAAACCTCATTGCCCACGGGGGCATTGCCATGTGCGGGGGACGGGATTTTGACCGGACACTGGTGGACAATGTGGTGAAGCCCTGGCTGCGGGAAAATTTCAAGCTGCCGGAGGAACTGCTGCAAAAACAGAACAACCGGCTGATGCGTATGGCGGCCTGGGCTGCGGAAAAGGCCAAGATGGAACTGTCCGCCAATGAAGAAGCCACTATTACTTTGTCGGAAATGGAGCTGAATGTCCGGGACCAGGAAGATGCGGAAGTCTATCTGGACATTCCCATTACCCGGAAGAGATATGATGCCTTGATCGATAAACGCATTAGGGAAACGGTGGAGGCGGCCCGGGAAGCCATTGGCAAGGCCGGTCTGCGGCCGGAAGATATTGCCAAAATTGTCTTTATTGGGGGCCCCACCAACTACAAGCCGCTGCGGGATAAGGTTTCCTTTGAGCTGGGCATTCCCGGCAGCACCGATGTGAACCCGATGACGGCGGTAGCGGAAGGGGCCAGCATTTTTGCGGAGTCCATTGACTGGAGCACAGCTGAGCACGCCAGAAAGGGGAACCGGGGCCAGGTGAATGTGGGTAGCGGCCTGGATTTGCAGTTTGTGTACATTGCCCGGACCTCCGATAATCGGACCAAGGTGGCGGCCAAGGTCCTGGGAGGCAATGTGCAGGGTATGCAGTTCCAGGTGGACAGCTTGGATACGGGCTGGTCCTCCGGCCGGGTGCCTCTGGAAAACGGCAAAATCGTGGAAGTGCCTCTGTCGGAAAGCGGGGACAATCATTTTAAGGTGTTCGTATTTGCTCCCAACGGGGGGCTGGTCCCCATTGAAAAAGACCAGATTACCATTACCAAGACGGCGGCTACCATTGTGGGCATTCCTGCTTCTCATTCCATTGCGGCCATTGTGCTGGACAAGGTGGGCGGGGAGCAGGTGCTGGACTTCCTGGTGAAGGCTGGGGAATCCCTGCCCAAGGAAGGGACGAAAATCTACCGGGCGGCAGAAACCCTGCGTTCCGGGGCCAATAAGTCCTTGAACTTCAACCTGGTGGAAGGGGAGATTGCCCACCCGGTAACGGACAACCGGCCCATTGGGTATTTGCAGATTACCGGGGACGATTTTGACGATGATGTGATTCCTGCTGGGGCGGAACTGGAATTTCACTATAAGGTACTGGATTCGGGGATGCTGGTGGCCTCGGTGGCGGTGCCCAGCATTGGAGCGTCCTTTGCGGCCAAGAATTTCTATACTACCGCAGGGAAGACGTCGGACTTTGGCAAGGCCTCGCCCAAGGTGGACGCAGATGCCAAGGAGCTGCTGCAGCGGATTGATACCTTGGAGCAGCAGGTGCAGGATCCCCTCTTGGAAGAAGCCCGGGAAAAGGCCGTGCAGGCCCGGGAACTGAACCACAGTACGGAAAGTGCGGAAGATGTGGGGGAAGCCTGGAACACCATTTATGAGGTGAAAAAGCTGCTGGCCCAGACCCGGGAACGGAATCTGACGAAAATCCGGGAAGGGGAACTGGCGGACAATGTCCGGGATTATGCCGACCAGATCCAGCGGTACGCCCGGCCCAGCGAACAGGCACGGTTTGAGGCGCTCAAGAAAAATGCCGAAAGCTGTCTGGAAAATCCCGATAATGAATTTGATTTGACCCTTCAGAAAATGAGCTCTCTGAAAGTGAATATCCTGTGGCGGCAGGATTGGTTCGTCGTAGGCATGTTTAATGAAATGGTAAAAAATCCGGGCCAGTTTACGGATCGGAGCAAATTCCAGGCCCTGCAAAAACAGGGTGAGCAGTTTAAGCAGCAGGACCGGATTGAACAGCTGCGCAATGTGGTGTTCGAGTTGTTCCGGCTGCTGCCCAGCCGGGGAGATAGCGGAGCTGTTTACCGGCTGGTGAATATTATTCGGGGGTGAGGAGATGCAAAACCCATGGCTTCCCAGGGGGTATCAGGTCCTGGGTACGGCTGCGGCTGAGCTCCTGATGGGCGGGCCCCAGTGGCAGCTGTACAGGACCGCTGCGGGGGACGTTCTGCTGCTGGCCCTGGAGGAGCTGGCCGGGCGCTGGCTGAAAAGCGGGCTGCTGCCCCAAAATCAGGGGGAAGCCGTTTCTCTGGGGCGCAGCAGGGCCTGGGCCTTTAGGGACAGCCGCATCGTTCCGTTGGAGAACTGTACGGAGGCCTGGGAACTGCCGGAAGTACTGGACCTATGCCGGGCCCTAAAGCGCAGCCGGCAGCTGGAAAAGGACGCTGGTTTTCAGGACGCCCTGTACCTGGAGCAGGCCGGAGTTCTGCTGCCCCTGTGGACGGGGCGCGTAGCGGTGCCCGATGCACAGGTGCTGGGGCGGGTTCTCACTGGGGGCGTGGACGTGGCGGTAACGGACTTTGCACGGCTGTCCGCCCTGTGCCCGGACCTGACCCAGGGGGCTTGGCAGGAACTGGTGCAGGCTGCGGGCCTTGCGGTGCCGCTGCCAGCCCAGCAGGCGGTGGAAGTCTCTCCGCAGGGGGCAGAAGGCTCCCCACAGGAAAGTAGAAAGTACCCGGAGGGGGACTTTGCGCTGCCTGGGCGGCCGCAGCTGGAGAAATTTTTTAACGAGCATATTATTGATCTTGTGAAGCATCCTGAAGCCTATAGAAGAATGGGCATCACGTTTCCTACGGCCGTACTTTTGTATGGCCCGCCGGGCTGTGGTAAGACCTATGCGGTGGACCGGCTGGTGGAATATCTGGGGTGGCCCCGCTATTCCATTGATTCCGCCAGTGTGGGAAGTCCCTACATCCACGAGACCAGCAAGCGGATTGGGGAGGTTTTTGCACTGGCTAAGGCCCACGCTCCTGCGGTGGTGGTCATTGACGAAATGGAAGCCTTTGTTTCCAGCCGGGACCGGGCGGGCAGCAATCTCCACCAGGTGGAAGAGGTGGACGAGTTCCTGCGGCAGCTGCCGGAAGCGGCGGCTCACCAGGTGCTGGTTCTGGCTATGACCAACCGGCTGGACCTGATTGATGCAGCGGTCCGGAGAACCGGGCGGTTTGACCATTTGGTGGAGGTGGGAATGCCCAGTGAGGCAGAGGTGGCGTCTCTGGTGCAGGCGCTCCTCAAAAAACGGCCGGTAAGCCCGGAGCTGGACACCCGGGAACTGGTACGCACGATGGCAGGGCGGCCCCTGTCGGATACGGACTATGTGATCCGGGAGGCGGCCCGCCTGGCTGCCAAAAACAAGAAGACGGAAATTGATCAGGCCTGCCTGAACGAAGCCCTGTTGGGGCGCCGGCAGGAATAAGCGATAAGAAAGCAGGGAAGAAAATGAGCTTATGGGAAAGTCCTTTTTACCTGCTCCAGGTAGCAACAGAGACCCGGAAGACGGCCATTCTCAGTGCAGCGGAGGAACGGGAGCTGCTCCAGGGGGATGGCACGGCCCGGGAACTGGCCAACCGACTGACCAATCCTGGCCTGCGGCTGGAAGAGGAAGTGGCCTGGCTGCCCGGGGTCAGTGCCCAGGAAACGGCGTCCATTTTGCAGCAGGTAAAAGCAGCCCCGCGGAAGGAGCCCCAAAGTGCAGCCCTCAGCAGAAGCAGTGACCTGTACTGCGCCAAGGCCAATGTGCTGGCGCAGCGGGTGGCAGAGGAAGGGCCGGGGGCAGAAAACCTGACGGATATGGGGCTTTTGATGCAGTATACGGAGCGTATTGTCCCGGAAAAATTAATGGAACAGATCAACCAGAACCGGCGGGCGGCGGGGCTTCCGGCCGTAGAGTCGGTGGCCAAAGTGAAGCAGGCCCTGGAAAAGCAGCAGCGGGAATGGGTGAGGCTGTGCAAACTGGCTTTGGACCGGTATCAGTCCGAACATATCGGACTGGGGCTGGGGATGCTGCTGGAGCTTTTGACCAAAAAACGGTCCCAGCGGGCACCCCAACTGGCCTACAGTCTGGTAGATGCCTACGAGGTGGAGGCCCAGGGCTTTTTTGCCGCGGCTACGCCGGCGCTGCGGGAGCTGGTGCGCTACACCAGCAAACGGGCAGGGGAAGACGTTTCCCAGGTGGAGCTGGCCTATTTGCTGGGGCATTTGCTGCGGCTGACCTATACCTGGGAAAAGCTTGCCCAGCCGTTGGAACTGGCCAAGGAAAGCCGGCTGCAGGATGACCGGCAAAGCCGGCAGGTGGCGGTGGACCTTTGCACAATCTCTGCCAAGCTGCTGATGGCGGCTGCCCGGGAACCGGGGACCAAACTGGTTTTCTGGGCGGATGCGCTGATTTTTTTGGCAGGGCTCAAGGTGATCGCCTTGGACGGGGATTTTCTCCAGAACCGGGCCCGGAATGAACTGGCGGCTTTACAGAAGCTGACGCTCTCCGGGGTCAGTTTGCCTAGCCGGAAGGCAGCGGTGGCGCAAACCCAAGGGGTAATTTTTCAATTTATGCAGCAGAAACAGCTGCAGGGGAATATGACCCAGGAAATCCAGGAAATTGTGAACACGCTCTAAAGGGCCGGCAAAGGAGAGAACGCAGTATGGCAACGGGATTTAAAGGCTTGAATGATCTGGGAAAAGTACTGGCGGCCCAGGAGAAGAGCATTATGCGTAACGCTCAAAAGCGAGCCTTGGAGGATCGGCAGACTGCCGGGAATACGCAGCAAACCCAACTGGCGGCGAGGGGGACGGCACCGGTGGCTTCCAACGCCGGAGCGGGTGCCCCAAGCAGGGGACTGGGGACCAAGCCTGCGGTGAGGGTCCAAAAGCGGGTGGATTACGATGATGATGAGCCCTTGTTGTTTCGGGTGGTGTGGAAATTTATTGCTTTCTTAGCTGGTGCACTTGTCCTACTATGTTGTTTGGGCCTGTTTTTTGGAGGTATAGCACATCATGCAACTGAGTCTCAGCAGCAGAACGTGCAGCAGCAGAAATCGGCGCCCAAAGCTGCACCAGCTCCTAAAAAAGATGAGTATGCAGCTTTCCACAAGATGGTTGGCAATATGCATTTTTATGATGCGCAGGCCGATAATTTGGCAGCAAAGGTAGATCATTATCAGGGTGACCTAGGAAGAGCAGAAAATCTTTATGATGAAGCGGTCAGAATCGCAGACTCAGTAAAGGCGTTACAGAAAGAACTGGATGGTATCAAATGCCCTTCGAAAAATGATAAGATTCGCTTGAACAATCTTTTGGTTCTTATCAATAATCGGGTTGTAGGAAGAGCCAATGCCATTGCAGCAGCCAGCAAGGGACAAAGCCCTGTTGGGGAATTTGCCAAAGGGAGACAGGCAAATGCGGATTTTCAGGCAGAATTGAAAAAATCCAAGTTTTGAAGCCGAAAGAAAATGTGCAGGAGCAAACTTATAGAAGCTGGTGGGGCTTCAGTTGTGCATAAGCAGCAGCCGACTGAGTATAGCAAACAGTAAAGCAAGGGGGTTTCAGACAAGTTCCGAAGGCCCGCAAAAGGGGGGAGAGCAGCATGGCAACGGGATTTAAAGGGTTGAACGACCTGGGAAAAGTACTGGCGGCGCAGGAAAAGAGCATTGTGCAGAGTGCCCAAAAGCGGGCCTCGGAGGAGCGGCAGGCTGACGGGAATACGCAGCAAACCCAGCTGGAGGCGAGGGGAACGGGATCTGCGGCAGTAAGCGCTGGAGCGGCTACCAGCAGGGGACTGGGGAACAAGCCTGGGGTGAGGGTCCAAAAGCGGGTGGCTTACGAGGAAGATGAGCCTTGGGCGTTTCGGCCCCTGAGGAACTTTACGATTTTTGTGGCTGCGTGTTTTGTACTGATGTATGGGGTTATCAGCTTTTATGGACCTGAGCAGGATTATGGCTCTGAACCCCAGCAGAAGACCGTGCAGCAGCAGAAACCGGCGTCAAAACCGGCTCCGGCACCAGAACCGAAACCGGAACCAGAGCCCACGCCAGAGCCGGATCCAGCGCCGCCCCCTAACCCGTTTCCGCCGCTGGAGCAAACCCTGCCCCAGAACGGGGTGGAGCTCCCACCGGCCGAGCCTGAACCGTCGTCGCCCCAAACGTATTTTGAGTTTGACGGGTATGTGGATACGCTGGAGTCGTTGAACCGGGAAGCAGAGGACCTGGCGTTTGAGATGGATTTCAACCAACCCTGGAAGTATGCCGATATAGAGCGCTGGTATGCCCAGGCAGAGGATATTGCGGACCGGGCGCTGCGCTGCCGGGATGATCTGGATTTTGTGGATTGCCCTTCCGAGGAGGCCCGGGCGGAATTGCAGAACCTGTTTGTGCTTGTGAACAATAAGGTGGTGAACCGGGCCAATGCCCTGGGCGCCTACAGCCAGCAGCAGTCGCCGAATCTGGACCTGTGGGACGCGGAAGATGCGGATAACCAGTACAGGAATCAGTATGATGATTTTAGTTTGGAGTATGAGTATTGAAGGGGTAGATAACAAGCCATTGGTGCGGTCAGCGAACTGTTGGTGTGGACGGGCCCATCCCCCTTCCTAGCGTCAGACACCTTCCCGCACTTCCGTGCCCCCTCTGCGCCTCTAGTAGCTTTGAAATAGGCGCATCTCCCCCATTTCAGCCGTTTCCACGGCGAAATGGAGGAGACGAGGGGTGCGGGAAGGCAAGCGGCCGGCGGCCGCAAAAACTGGAAAATACCTGATTAAACTTTTGCACTGCCTCTGCCAGTTCTTTTCTGAGAAAACTCTGCTATAGCTGAAAATGTTGCAATAAAAAACTTGCGAAATCTCGTTTGGGTTCGCAAGTTTTTTCGTTATGCAGGGTTAGTAAGTAGTGCATATTTGCAGGGGTTGTAAGTGGTGTTTGTATGCAATGTTTATGTGCAGTGTACGTAGGATGGTGTCTGCGGCTGTCAGGGGCGGGGTGGTTTATTGGGCTTTGGGGCGTTCTTTTTGATTTGTTCGTGGTAGAAGTAGTTGACCAAAAGGGGTGGGGCGTCAAAGGGGCGGGTGAGGCTGTCGTCATTTCTTACGTAGTCCAGGCCGGCTTTTGCGGCGTAGGCCCTGCATTCCTGGTCCAGGGCTTCCCAATAGCTTTTGACGCCTTTTTGGTAGATTTCCTGGTATAGGGGCAGGAGGTGGGGATATTGCTTCTCGATATAGCGGAGAATGGTGGTTTTGTAGCTTCCCCGGAGGTTCAGGTTTTCCAGCCAAATCAGCTGACAGTGGTCTCGGGCGCGTTCTATAATGGCTTTTACATCGGTGATGCCGGGGAAAATAGAGGAGATAAAGCAGGTGGTGCGGATGCCGGCCCGGTGGAAGGCTTCCATAGCGGCCAGACGGCGTTCTATGCTGGGGGCCCGGTCCATGGCCTTCTGGAAGGTTTCGTCCAGGGTGTTGATGGACCAGGAGACCCGAGCGTCCGGAAAGGTTTTAATCAGGTCCAGGTCCCGGAGAATCAGGTCGCTTTTGGTGGCAATGGAAAGGCGGGCGCCGCTGCCCTGGAGCTGGGTGAGCAGGGCCCGGGTACGGCCGTATTTTGCTTCTTCGGGCAGGTAGGGGTCGGTTACGGAGCCCAGGAAGATTTCTTTGCCGGCGTATTTTTCGGGGTGCTTGAGCTCAGACCAGTATTTCACGTCCAGGAAGGTGCCCCAGGGCTCGGGGTGGCCGGTGAAACGTTTCATGAAGGAGGCGTAGCAATACAGGCAGCCGTGGGTGCAGCCTACGTAGGGGTTGGCGGCGTATTCGCAGACGGGCAGGTTGGATTTGGAGAGGATGCTTTTGACGGGGATTTCCCGGAGAAGTAGGGTCATGGGGGAGGCTCCTTTCTGGAAAGCAATAAACGGTATTTCTCTCAGTATAGCATAGCTGCTGTGGGTTTCAGGGGAAAAGTCTTGACAGGAGGGAAAATTTGGAATACCATAACCCTAGAGAAGAAATGTAATAAATTACATGACAATAAAATTAAAGGAGGCAGCAGTATGCTTGCAGTATTTGCCAAATGTATTGTACAAAAAGGTCAGGAAGGGGAATTCTTGAAGCTGGCCCATGCGCTGGCGGAAAAAAGCCGGGAGGAAGCAAAGAATGTCAGCTATGATGTGCTGACGGATCCTCAAGGCACGGACAATGCCTATTATTTCCTGGAAAAATGGCAGGACAAGGCGGGGCTGGACCTGCATATGCAGCAGCAATATTTTGTGGATACCATTGCCGCTGTGGGCAAAATCTCCGAAGGGGACCTGGAAATTCACCTGTACGAAACGGTGTGAGGACCGTGACGGAAGAAAAGATCCGGAAATCACCAAGCTGCTGGGCAGCGAAACCTGGCTGCGCATTCTCCAGTGGCTGAAGGCGGCGAATCAGAATTTTCCGCCGCCCAGCTGCGAAGGGACGGGGTCTGCGGCCAGGGCTTTCAGGAGAAGGCGGACCGGGCTGTTAACCTTCCCGCGGTGGGGGAAGTGAACCTATTAGCGGCGCAATGAGGCTGGGATTCAGGCCTAGGTGGAGCATCTTGGAAAGCAACTGTAGAAATACTGAAAGAAGGCTTAGTATGGGACTTTTACGGAAAACGGCTCTTTTGCTGGGGCTGACGGTATGTTTGGCAGGGACGGGCATGGCCTCTGCGGCGCAGGCGGAAAAGGCACCTTCTGGTCTCCGGTATTTTATGCAAAAGCCGGGGGTAAAGGGCAGCAGTACGCCCTACGGCAATAATCTGAAGCAGGGCCATTATATCCAGGCCGGGGACGCCAAGCTGTACTACGAGGTGTACGGGACGCCCGAAACCGGGTCCCCAGTTTTCGTTTTTCATGGGGGCGGGGTGGGTACGCCCTACGAAATGGGCGGCCTGATTGATAAGCTGCGCCCCAACCATCAGGTGATTGTGGTTTCTACCCGGGGTCACGGCCGCTCGGAAATAGGCCACACGCCGCTTACCTATGAGCAGAAGGCCCAGGATATGCTGACGGTGATGCGCACCGTCACTAGGCGGCCGGCCACCCTGCTGGGGTTCAGCGATGGGGCCTATACGGCCTATGAAGTGGCGGTGCTGGCGCCCCAGGCGGTGGACCGGCTTGTGGCCATCGGGGCGGGGACGCTGAAAGCGGGGTACTTCAAACCGGGACTTACGGTGGAAGACCTGCGGAAAACCGACCCGGCTTTTGTGGAGCAGCAGCTGGGGCTGATGCCGGAGCCGGAGCGGTACCAGGAATTTCTCACCAACTATATGCAGTTCTGGAGCAAGCTGCACGTAGGGAAGGAGACCTTTGGGTCCATCCAGTGCCCGGTGCTGCTGATCGTAGGGGACGAGGACGACCATGCGCCGGTGGCGACGGTACTGGAAGCCCACCAGCTGCTTCCCAACTCCCGGCTGTGCGTAGTGCCCAAGGCCTGGCATACGGCCTTTTTGGACAACTTCCAGGTAACCTGGGACGCCATCCACCCCTTTGTGGAGGCGGAGCGCAGCAGTCTGGTGTCCAGCAAAAAGCTGCCTCAAAATAACCAGTAGAAGCCATAGGCCGAGGAACAGAAAGCGCTTGTCCCCCGGCCTTTTCTATGGTATGATACATCACATCGGGAATGAAGTTCTCCCACGGCAATTGCCGAAACCGCGTAAAGCTGACGACTTCTGCACAGGCAGAGGGGACGTCGGCTTATTTTTTTCTAAGGCGGGCAAGAAACGAAACTGAAGGAGGCTTTCATGCGCAAATATCTATTTGTCGGGTGCGGCGGGTTTCTGGGGGCCCTGCTGCGGTACTGGGTGAAGGGGCTTTCCCTTGGCCAGCTGCCGGAGGTGATTCCCCTGCACACCCTGGGCATCAACGTACTGGGGGCTTTTCTCATTGCCCTGATTTCCACGGTGGCCTACGAGGTCTGGGAGTTTGACGGGGATCTGCGGCTGGGGCTGACTACGGGCCTCTTGGGGGCGTTTACCACCTTTTCCACCTTGTGCAAGGAAACGGTGAACCTGTGGCGGGCCGGGCAGGAAAATCTGGCGCTGTCCTATGTAGGGCTGAGTATTTCCCTGGGGCTTCTGGCGGCTTTTGCCGGCGTGGTGCTGGCCCGGGGGCTGGGGCTCCTGCGGCAGCGGGACTAAGGAGGAAGCGATGGACTATTTATGGGTAGGAATAGGCGGCGTGCTGGGGGGACTGTGCCGGTTCCAGGCTGGGCGCTCCATTTCTCAGCGGGCGGACACGGATTTTCCCCTGGGGACGTTTTGCATCAATCTGGTGGGGGCACTGCTCCTGGGGCTGCTGTCCAGTTTGGAGGCGCCAAAAACGGCGTACCTGCTCTTGGGTGAGGGCTTCTGCGGGGCGTTTACCACTTTTTCCACGTTTATGTACGAGGGCTTTGGACTGCTGCAAAACCGGGATTCCCGGAATGCGGTGCTGTACCTGGGGGGTACGGTGGTGCTGGGGCTGGTGGGCTACTGTGCCGGCTATGCCCTGGGGAGCTAGAAGGAGGAGTAACTATGCAAACAGGCGAAGCTTGTGAAATGCTGAAAATCTACGTAGGGGACGATGCCCGCTGGGAAGGCCACAGCCTGCATACGGCCCTTTTGCGGAAGCTAAAGGAGCTGGGGGTGGCCGGGGTGACGGTTACCCGGGGCATTGCCGGCTATGGGGAGGGGAAGGCCATCCATACGGAACGGCTGCTGACCCTCAGCGACGACCTGCCCATTGTCCTGGAAGCGGTGGACCGCAAAGAGAAGATCCAGGAAGTGATTCCTGTGCTTCAGGAAATGGTCACGGAGGGGCTGATGCTGGTGACGGAGGTCACTGTGCTCCACTATGGGAAGAAGCGGGACACTTTGTAAAGCAGAAAATGTGTAAGTGCCGGAACTTCGGAAAAAATTTGCCGAAATTCCGGTACTTTTGTATAATGTAAGGAAAGAGGTTACGATAAGGTTAGAGAACAAAGTCGAGGTACAATTATGCAGATATCTACCAAATTTACCATTGCCATCCACGTGCTGACGGCGGTGGAATATTTTTCCAAGGATTATAAGGTGACCAGCGAATTCCTGGCGGGCAGCGTAGGCAGCAATCCGGTAATTATCCGGAACATCATGCTCCAGCTGAAGGACGCCGGGCTCATCGAAATCAAGCGGGGGCCGGGGGGCATCCACCTGTTAAAGCCCTTGAACGAAATTACATTCCTGGACGTGTACAAAGCCGTGGAAACCAGCAGCCACGAGGACCTGTTCCGCTTCCACGAAAATCCCAATCCCCAGTGTCCGGTAGGGCATAACATTCATGACAGCCTGGACAATATCCTGCACCAGATCCAGGCGGATTTTGAGGCGGATCTGGCCCGGCACAAGGTGGGGGAAGTGTACCGGAAGGTACTAAAGGATTTGGGTATGGAAAAGTAGAAAAGAAATGGGAAAAAGAAAAGGGAAAAAGAAAACTCTGCCGTTTGGGCCATAAGGAGGCCTGGACGGCGGAGTTTTTTTGTGGGGGTGCAATTTGTATACGTTCGTATAATTGTCAAGACGTGGTCTTGCTGTTATGCTAAAAATGGTATTTTATGCGTCTGGCAATGTGGCCAGTGATTTGCAGAAAAGAAAGTGGGGATGCAGGATGGGAAAACGGGATAAGGTTAAGGCTTTTGCGGTATTAGCGGCAGTATTGGGTACGGGGGCTGTGGCTATGCCTGTGTGTGGGGCGGCAGATATTATCGGGAAAAGGGTACTTGTTGAGGGTACGCTTCCCAGAGCGGCCTATGGGGGACAAGCGGTGGAGGCTGGGGCCAGTGCGCTGGGTAACACGCTGACCCTTTCTGAAACGGCGGAGGTGCTGGGGATTGCCTACGGGGGCTTTTCTCTCTCGGGATCTGCCCAGCAAAATACCCTGGAAATTGCTCCCGGCAGTGTAGCGGCTGTAGAAGTCTACGGGGGGCACGTAAGCCGCGGCACGGGAACGGCCGCAGGGAATGCGGTGCGTATGAACGGCGGGCTGGTGAAGGGAGATTTATACGGTGGGTATACGGCTGCCGGAACGGCCCAGGGCAATCAGGTATTTCTCAGCGGCAGTGCCGTGGTAGGGGAGGAGTACGAAGAGGAAGGCAATGTGTACGGGGGCGTCAGTTACAGCGGAGCGGCGCTGGATAATCAGGTGACGCTGGAGGCTGGCAGCTATGTGTACAATTCTGTTTCCGGGGGTCAGGTCAATGGGGAGGAAAGCAGCGGCGCAGTTACGGGTAACCAGGTCCTGATGACCGGGGGAACGGTGGCTACCGACCTCCAAGGGGGCCTGTCCTTTGGCAGCGGCAGGGTTTCCCAGAACCGGGCAGTGCTTAGCGGCGGCACAGTAGAAGGCGGTGTGTACGGCGGTTATGCTGGGGCAGGCCAGGCGGAGGAAAACGTGGTGGAGCTCCAGCAAGCAGTGGCCGTGGGCAACGGTGTGTACGGGGCCTGGGTCAATGCCGGGGACGGTTGGGCCCGGAACAACCAGGTGCAGATGACCGGCGGCACGGTGGAAGGCAGTGCGTATGGCGCACTACTTGCGGGAACGGGGACGGCCCAGGGCAATCTGGTAAACCTTGGGGGCGGAATTGTAAAAAGCAGTGCCTACGGTGCTTACAGCCTGCAAGGGGCTGTAGTGGGCAATACCCTGACGCTGGGGGGTACGGCGGTGCTGGGAAACGCAGCTGGGCTCGAGCCCTTCGGGGTGGTGAATCCCGATGCCGGCGGCTATGGCGGCTATACCCTGAGCGGCGCAGCTGAGGGTAATGTGCTGCAGCTCCAGGACAATGCCCTGCTTTGGGGACATGGGGCAGGGGGCTTTGTTGGAGAGGACTCCTCGGAGGCAGTTACCGACAACAAGGTGCTGGTCACCGGCAGTGCAGTGGTAGGGGCCGCAGGCGGCAAAACCCTGGCCGGCGGCTGGTCCTGTGGGTCCGGCAAGGTTACGGGCAACCAGGTGGTGGTCGTGGTGGTCCAGGGCGGCACGGTGGCCGCAGCTATTTACGGGGGTCTGGCAGCCAGCGGGGACGCGCTGGACAACACGGTAGTAATCTCCGGCGGCACGCTGCAGGGGGACCTTTATGGAGGCTATTCTGTGTCGGGGTCGGCACTGAACAATCAGGTGAATATTTTCGGCGGAACTTTTGGTGCCGGCAGTGCGTTGTACGGCGGCGCCTTAGGCTCTGCCAATCAAGAAGGCACCAGCAGCGGCAATACCCTGAACTTCTTCACCAAGGGTGTCGCGGTAAAGCAGGTGGCGGGTTTTCAAAAGCTGAATTTCTACGTGCCGGCTGGCACCAAGGCCGGCGAAACGCTGCTGACGGTGACGGAGGCCGTGGATTTAAGGCTCTTCACGTTTTATTGTGGGATGGCAGATTTCTGCCATCCTTCTTTTA
>NZ_QRMX01000039.1:0-14182 GCF_003472805.1 Acidaminococcus sp. AM05-11
TCACTCAGGGGTTTTTCTTATATGAAAAACAATAACCCAGCCCTTCCCGGGGATTGGGCTGGGTTGTCTATTATCTGGGGGCAGCGGTTAAACGCACTGCTAGCGATTCACTGGAGGTGCGGGCCAAATGGGATGTTGCGGCCGGAGGCCGCTGTGCCTTATCCGCACAACTTCTGGAGGTCCTGGCTTTGAACCCCAACCTGGCCACGCTTTGTTCTTGGGGCGTGGCCTTTCCTTCCCCTTCTCCTGTTCGCGCAACGCAGCGAACAGGTAAGTGGAAGGTAGCGGCCTTTGGCCGAAATGCTGGGAAAGGTCCGCTGGATGCCGGGTATTGCAGTTTTCATCCAGGTATTAGCGGCCACCGGCCGCTTGCCTTCTCCACCCAACAGTGGTCCAAGGTGGGGAAGGTGCCGGTGGAATCACCGGCGGTTGGGGCAATCCAGGTGTTATGGTGTTTCTTGGAGTGTATCTGCATTAGCCTTCCGAACATCTTGGTGTTGAACCCCATCCTTGTTCCGCTTTAATGTTGGGGGCGGAACGTTCCTTCCCCTTCTCCTGTTCGAGCGGAGCTGCGAACAGGTAAGTGGAAGGCAGCGGCCTGAGGCCGCAAAATGCTGAGGTAAACTTCCTCCGTCAGCCCTTGGCTGACACCTACCACACGCTTTGCGCTCACATCCAAGAGCATGTCAGTTTATCAAAATGCTCTTGGCTAATGTGAGCCATGTGATAGCAGCCCCAGAAGCAAGCCCGCAGGGCGCGGCTGATTGGCTAGCTGCGAACCACTGTGGTAGGCTTCCGTGACACTACTGGTCAAGTATAATCCAAAATATAGTACTGATAAGAAGTTGAACCGTGGTGGTTATGCAAGCTTCCTTCAAACGTGAAGGAAGTGTCGCCGGAAGGCGACGATAGAAGTTCATCTAGGCATTGGCGGCCGGAAGCCGCTTGCCTTCTCCACCCAACAGTGGTCCAAGGTGGGGAAGGTGCCGGTGGAATCACCGGCGGTTGGGGCAATCCAGGTGTTATGGTTTTTCTTGGAGTGTATCTGCATTAGCCTTCCGAACATCTTGGTGTTGAACCCCATCCTTGTTCCGCTTTAATGCTGGGGGCGGAACGTTCCTTCCCCTTCTCCTGTTCGAGCGGAGCTGCGAACAGGTAAGTGGAAGGCAGCGGCCTGCGGCCGCAAAACGCTGAGATAAACTTCCTCCGTCAGCCCTTGGCTGACACCTACCACACGCTTGTGGTAGGCTTCCATGAAACCACTGGTCAAGTTAAATCTAAAATATAGTACTGATAAGAAGTTGAATCGTGGTGGTTACGCAAGCTTCCTGCAAGCGTGCAGGAAGTGGCGCCGGTAGGCGCCGATAGAAGTTTAACCAGGTATTAACGGCCTACGGCCGAAATGCCGGAATAAACTTCCTCCGTCAGCCCTTGGCTGACACCTACACACGCTTGTGGCAGGCTTCCATGAAACCATTGGTCAAGTTAAATCTAAAATATAGTACTGATAAGAAATTGAACCATGGTGGTTACGCAAGCTTCCTGCAAGCGTGTAGGAAGTGGCGCCGGTGGGCGCCGATAGAAGTTTAACTCAACCATTTGCGGCCACCGGCGGCGGGGGTCTTCCGGGTATCTTTTTTTTGAACTCCAGCTTTATTCCCTTTTAGCACTGGGCGTGGACTGTTCCTCCGCCAGCATCATTATCTACCCCTTATTTCCCCAGATCCCGTTTGGCAAGCTCAATTCTGCGGCTGACCAAATCGGGGACGGTGTCGGACAGACTGGCGCCTTTGGAGCGGTTGCAGTGTTTGCAGATGCACTGGAGGTTGCCTCTGGTGTTGTTGCCGCCGTATTTTTGGGGGATAATATGGTCGATGTCCATATCTCCTTTTCTAAAATGTCTGCCGCATTTTTTGCACACGTACCAGCCGTGATTGGAGTCCACGTCTTCGAAGGCTCTGTCCCGATAGCGGCGATCGTTGTTGGTTTCTTTGCTCACGGCTTCTTTGAATGAATCAAAAAATCCCATTTTTTTCTCCTTTCAAATTTCCCCTACAACTGGAATTTTTATAATACTTTTGTTACTATTATAGATAACGAAATCTGAATGTTCAAGAGGTGTCCTGTCAGGGGCAGGGCGGTAATACCTGCTTGAACGGAAATGGGAGGAAATGACAGATGGGCTTTTGGAGTGCAGTAGGTTCTGTGGCCGGTACAGTAGTGCGGGAAGCAGCGGATAGTCTGGAAAGAAAGCAGCAGCGGATTCAGGACTATATGGACCGGTACGACTATTATGATGATGAGCGACTAATCCAGATTTACCGGGACGAGCATGCCGGCTACGAAAGACGGACCGCAGCCGCACGTCTGCTGAAGCAGCGGGGCTACGGCCGGCAGGGGTAAGGGACTTGCTGGCCGGGGAAGTGCATTGCTGCGCGGGCATTCAAAAAAGCAAATATGATGACATCGGCAATTCGCAAAGCTCGGAGGCTTAGGATATGCACGCAAAAGGCTGGGACCTATGGGTCCTGGTCTTTTTTTATAGGCCGGCGGTTTTTCTCTTGTTTTAGGCTTGTATTTGCTTTTGTAGGTTGGTCAGGAAGGCTTGGTTCAATCTTGTCAGGGTTTGGCCTGTTTTCCAGATGAGTTTTACGCCAAGGGTTTTTAGGGCTTTCAGAGGGACAAAGGCAAATTCTGCTAATTCCTGGTATTCGGCTTTATCCAGGGTGATGGCGATGCCGATGCCGGAGCGTACCATGGCCAGCATATTATAGTTCATATCGTAATAACCGGCCACACGTATGCCTGGGACGTAGTGGTTCAGGTATTTGCTTAAATCGGATATAACGTCAAGCTGCTGGGGCAGCAGGACGCGGCGGTGCCTCAGGTCCGCGGCAACCAATTCGGGTTTGGCGGCCAGGGGGTCTTTTGCGGGGACTACGGCGCCCCAGTGATTGGTATAGGGCAATTCCAGTGATTCGTAGGGGGACAGGTTGTCGTTGGTCCAGACTACGCCAAAATCCAACAGGCCCAGATCGATGTCACGGAAAATCTTGTCGGAAGCCAGGGTCTGGTAGTCCAGTTTGACGCCCGAATGGTGTTCAATCAAGGGGAGGAGGGCGGAGAGAATCAAGGCATTGACGGCGCCTTCGCCGATGCCGATTCTCAGGGTGCCTGACAGGGATTGGCCTGCCAGGATTTTTTGCTGGGTGTCTTGGGTGAGCCGCAGGATTTCCTGTGCCCGCCGGTAGAGAAAATTGCCATCTTCGGTCAGGGAGATTTCTCTGCGCCCGCGCTGGAACAGGGTGACGCCCAGTTCTTGCTCCAGGTCCATAATCTGCCGGGAGAGGGTGGACTGGGAGATATGCAGCAGCTGGGCTGCTCTGGTAATGCTTTTCTGCTGGACAATGGCAATATAGTATTCTAAAACTCTGATTTCCATAGGAAGGTCCTTTCTACCGTTTTTCTTTAGTGTACCATGACTATTATACATGGTAAAGCATCGAATATAACTGTTTTACATTCTATCGGTCAGCTAATACAATGGAACCATAGAACGTGAAAGAAAATGGTACTGTCCGAAAGGAGTTTGCAATGAATTTAAACACCAAGTATAAAGCAAAATTAACGGAGCAGCTGATGCTGACCCAGGAGTGGGACAAGACTTTCCCCAAAAGCGAACAGGTGGACCAGGCAAAGGTGCAATTCGTGAATCGTTTTGGGATTACTTTGGCGGGGGATTTGTATATGCCCAAGGGGGCTGCGGCAGGGCTGCCGGCGCTGGCGGTGGTGGGCCCCTACGGCGCCGTCAAGGAACAGTCCGGCGGGTATTATGCCCAGAAACTGGCGGAGCGGGGGTTTGTTACCCTGGTTTTTGATCCGTCGTTTACCGGGGAATCCGGCGGCAAGGTGAGAAATATTTCAGCGCCGGATATCAATCTGGAGGATTTTGCCTCTGCCATTGATTATCTGGAAGCCTTGGAGGTGGTGGATAGCAGCCGCATTGGCGTGCTGGGAGTCTGCGGCTGGGGCTGCTATACTTTTCCCCTGGCTGCCATAGATACCCGGGTGAAGGCCGTTGTCAGCGCCACTATGGGGGTATTTGATACGTTCACTAGCGGCAAGGAGCGGCTGGCAGGCCGTCGGGCCTTAAATGAAATTCGCAGCAGACAGGCCCAGGGGGAGGCGGTACCGGTACTGATTACGGTGCCTGACATTACGGTGGATTCCCCAGATTATATGAAAGACTATTATGGTTATTACCGCACGGCTCGGGGTTATCACAAGCGCTCGGTAAATTCTGGTTGCGGTTGGAATCCTACGACTTTCCTGAGCCACTATACCAACGACATTTACGCCTACGCTGACGAAGTGACCCAGCCCTGTCTTTTGGTCCATGGGGACCAGGCCTGGTCCTATCAGCAGTCGGTGAAGATGCTGAAACGACTGACCCAGGCGGCCAGCAAGGAGCTGGTTACCGTAAAGGGGGCCACCCACTGTGACCTTTATGACGGCGGGGACAATGACTATATTCCCTTTGACCGGATTGAAGAATTCCTGAAGCAGAATTTATAGCGGGGAGAGGAGAGCGTATGGAATATAAAGTATTGGCCAACGGCGTGAAGCTGCCCATGGTGGGTTTTGGGGTTTTTCAGGTGGATGAACAGGTTTGTGAACAGGCAGTACTCGATGCCCTGGAAACCGGGTATCGCCATATCGATACGGCCGCAACGTATCTGAACGAGGCGGCTGTAGGCCGGGCCATTGCCAGCAGCGGTATCAAACGGGAAGACCTTTTTATCACCACCAAACTCTGGGTGCAGGACCACGGGTACGAGAATACCAAACGGGCCTTTGCCAAGAGCTTGCAGAAATTAGGGCTGGAGTATTTGGATTTATATCTGATTCACAAGCCCTATGGGGATTATTACGGCGCCTGGCGAGCGCTGGAAGACCTGTACAAGGAAGGCTTAATCCGGGCAATTGGGGTCACCAGTTTCTCCAGTGAGCGCCTGCAGGACCTGTTCCTGCACAATGAGATTAAGCCCATGGTCAATCAGATTGAAACAAATGTCTGGTTCCAAAGAAAGGCGGAAGAAGCGTTTCTGAAGAAGGAAGGCATTGCCCAGGAAGCTTGGGCACCTTTTGCAGAAGGAAAGAACCAGGTATTCCAACAGCCGGTACTCAAGGCAATCGGCAGCAAGTATAACAAAACCGTGGGGCAGGTGATGCTCCGCTGGCTGCTGCAGAGAGGAGTGTCCGTAATTCCGAAAACGGTGAAGAAGGAACGGATGCGGGAGAATCTGGACGTATTCGATTTTGCACTTTCTGACGAAGACCTGCGTGCCATTGCGGCGCTGGATACTGGAAAAAGCACGATTCTTGATGACCAGGATCTGGAAACGGCCAAATGGGTGGGTACTGTCACCTATGATTTATAAAAGGAGGGCAATCATATGCCGTATATTGCAGTGAAAGCATTTCCCAAAGACGAAGAAACCAAGAGAAAAGTAGTGGAACAGATCAATGAGATTTTCCTGAAGACCTGGGGCTGCCCCCAGGAAGCCATCACCATTTCCCTGGAGGAGGTTGCACCGGCGGAATGGAATGAGAAAGTGCGGGAGCCGGAAATACTGCCCAAGCAAAAACATATGCTGATTTTGGATGGGGAAAAGAAGTATTGAGAAGGCTGCGGGGAGAGAATGTCGTATTCCAGAGAACCCCCTGAGAAATAGCTTAGCATTCCAGCTGCGGCCAACTGATTTTAGTCCTATAGGGAAAACTCCCTGAGCGAAAATGCTCAGGGAGTTTTTTTTATGCCAGATTTGAAAATCCCACGCTATACATAGGGTTCTGGTAAGCTTTTACTATACTAAAAAATCCTCCTTCAGTAAAATGAAGATGGCTACCAACCACTTCATTTCGGAAGGAGGATGTCCTAAATGGATATTTCAAGTTTAGCACATACAACATAGCGGTATAAATATCATATTTTTTTGCACCTAAATACAGACGCCTGGTGATTAGGCCAAATCTGTAAGGGGCCGCAGCGGTATTGGCGCTGACTGCGGAGTGTAGTACTGTGGGAACCCCATCCTGGCCGCGCTTTACTCTTGGGGCGCGGCCTTTCCTTCCCCTTCTACAGTGCGCGATGCGGCGCACTGTTAAGGGGAAGGCAAATGGCCGGGGGCCGAAATGATAGGGCTGAACTTCAACCCTCACAAAAAAACGACTTGCGAACTGTTGGGCTCGCAAGTCGTTTTGGATGTTCTTTATAACCGTATCTTAATAAACTTCCTCAGTCAGTCCTGCGGACTGACGGCCCCTACACGCTTGCAGGGGCCAGTCTTAGGCCTATACGAGTCATGTGCATAACGGGTATAGCAAGGCAACATAATTCGTAAATACCGGCACTATCCTGGTCTCTCACTTGACCAGTAGCGGTATAGAATGCTTCCTGAGTGGTTCGCCGTGCTCCGTTCTCCTTCGTCCTGCGGGTTCGGCTCACGGACGGCTATCACATAGGTCGCATATACCAAATGTCCTCGGGAAAATGCATTGACATTTGGATGCGACCGTAAAGCGTGTAGGAAGTGGCACCGGTAGGTGCCGATAGAAGTTTTATTATTTCACATACAGTGCGCGGAGCGGCGCACTGTTAAGGGGAAGGCAAATGGCCGGGGGGCCGAAATGATAGGGTTGAACCTCAACCCTCACAAAAAACGACTTGCGAACTGTTGGGCTCGCAAGTCGTTTTGGGTTTTTCTTATATTTATTCGTCGTCTTCGTCTATATCTGCGTTTGGTAGGGTATTTTCTCCCGTAATGGTCAGGTGTTCTTTTTCGGCGCTGTGGACGCCTTCCAAGAAGACCAGGATGGCCAGGTTGTAGCTTTCTTCGATATCTACGGTAAAGTAGGTGAAGTAGCCTGCGCGTTCTTGGTTGATGAAGCCGTGCAGGATGGCCCGGAATACTCTCTGGAGGTGTTTCATGCGGTTTTCTTCCAGGGAGAAGGTCTTCAATACTTTGACCACGGGTTCGGTGACCATGGAAACGGCGGTTTGGAGGATTTCGTTTTCCGAGGTGGGGATTTCCATAATCAGGGCATACAGGGCATGGTGCTTTTTGGCAAATTTCCGGTAGGCCTGGGCCAGGGCTATGACGGCTTCGTCCCGTTCTTTCCGGCCGATGGCCTGCATCATTTTGGTATGCTGGGTGTTCAGGGCATACAGTCCTACCTCGGTGATCAGGGCATCCAGGTTATCATAATGCTTGTACAGGGAGGCGGTTTTCACGCCCAGGGTGTCCGCCAGCAGTTTCATGGTGAATCCTTTGATTCCGGTGTCTTCAATAATCTTAATGGCGTTTTGCAGGATAATTCCTTTTGTCAGGCCTTTATGATACATGATGCTCCCCTCCTTAGGCAGGCTTTTTCTTTTATTCTAATGCTAAGAGGGATAACTTGTCAAATTTTCTCAAAATTGCAGTTTTGTCTTCCTAAAATTGTTCCATACGCTATATAATATGGTTATAATTATTATTGTCAGGAGGCGCTCCTATGGAACTACGCACTCTTCAATATTTTTTGGCCATTGCCCAGGAAGAAAATATGACCCGGGCGGCGGCTCAGCTGCACGTTTCTCAGCCGTCCTTGTCCCGGCAGCTGGCTCAGTTGGAACGGCAGTACAAGGTGCAGCTATTTATACGGGATAAGCATCGGCTGATTCTTACGGATGCTGGGCGGCTGCTGCGGCGGCGGGCCCAGGAGATGCTGCTTCTGGCGGACAAGGCGGAGCAGGAGCTATTGGGGAATCATTTGGTAGCGGGAAATATCAGTTTTGGCTGCGGGGAAACCAAGAATGTGGCGGTGCTGTCCCAGCATATGGCGGCGTTTGGCCGGATACATCCAGAGGTGACGTTTTCGCTATTTACCTTGATTGCTGACGAGGTAAAAGACCGGCTGGCCAATGGGACCTTGGATTTTGGCCTGGTGCTGGAGCCGGTGGATATCAGCACCTACAATTATCTTCAGTATCCTATTCCGGAGTCCTGGTGCGTGCTGGTGCGGAAGGATTGCCCGCTGGCGGCCAAAGAGGTGGTAACGCCGGAGGATCTGATAGGGTATCCTCTGATTATGGCTCAGCGCCGTTCGGTGCGCAACGAACTGGAGCATTGGTTCGGCCCTGCTTTTCCTCAGGTGCATATTTGGGTCACCAGCAATCTGTCCTACAGCAATCGGTCCCTGATGGTGAAAAATGGCCTGGGGGTGGCACTGGCCCACGAATTTGAGGGCATGGATCCGGAGCTGCGGCAGATTCCGCTCTCTCCGGGGTTGATAGACCAGACGTACCTGGTGTGGAACAAGTACCAGGAATTGTCTCCGGCGGTGGGGGCTTTTGTGGATTATGCCCGGCAGCAGTTGGAAGGGACGGGAGATGAATAGGGGCGGTAGCCCTAAAGCTTTTAGGCGTATAAGCAAAGGTGCGGTGAGAAAGGAAACTTTTTGAGTTAGAGTTGCACTATGCTTGGTAAAACTTCCTCAGTCATCCCTGCGGGCTGACAGCCCCTTAGTGGTTCGCCGTATTCCAGTCATTTTCGTCTTTCAGACTCAATTCCTGGACGGCTATCGCATGGCTCGCGTGTACCAAACAGCTTCTAGAATATCTGTGACGCTGTTTGGACGCGACCGCAACGCTTGAAGGGGCCGGTCTTAGGCCCATACTGGTCATGTGCTAAATGGGGTTAGTGCAGGAATGTAGGTGGTTGCCCCATCCTGCAATGCCTGCGGCATTGCTTCCTTCCCCGCCTTGGAATGTTGTTGGGCGGAGAAGGCAGGCGGCCGGGGGCCGCTAATACCATGGGTGGGCCCTTCGGCGGTTGGTGCGGTCTGCAAACTTCCTGGTGATGGTGCGGAGAATCCTCGCTCAGTCCTTTTTTAATATCTGTGCGGTCGGCAGGGGCTAGTACTGATGCAGGGTTTTGAGAAGCAATCACAGAAAATTTGCCCGTGGGCAAATTTTTGCTGGAGAAAACTCGGTACCGGATTTTTGGTCGTGCGGTCGGCGGAGTGTAGTGCGGGGCCGAATTATAAACTTCCTCAGTCATCCCTGCGGGCTGACAGCCCCTTCACGTTTGAAGGGGCCGGTCTTAGGCCCATACTGGTCATGTGCGAAACGAGTATAGGAAAAGAAGTCATAGTACGTAGAGAAGTGCAATAACCCTCTTTGTCATTTGACCAGTAGGTGAATGGAATGCTTTCTGAGTGGTTCGCCGTGCTCCGTCCTCCTTCACCCTGGGGGCTTGCTTCTTGGGCTGCTATCACATGGCTCGCGTGTACCAAACAGCTTCTAGAATATCTGTGACGCTGTTTGGACGCGACCGCAACGCTTGAAGGAGGCATACAAGGCCTCAACTGGTCAACTATTGGTTGAATTGTAGCATTAGTATCGATAAGCTGTGAAACTATGATTGGTTTGAAGGGACCTAATAAGGAAGAAACGGATGGTTTTGGCTCTGCAATTGGCAGGGTCAGAATCATCCGTTTTTGTTTAGGTTTGCTTTATTCTTTTTTGCTGTTTTCCTGCTGGCACAGGGCTTTCAGGCTGTCCAAGAACAGCTGGCTGGTTTTGGACAGGAGGCGGTATTTTTTCCAGACGACTACGGCGTGGATTTCCATGGGGGGATCCAGGGGGATGAATTTCATTCCGGGGTCGTACTGGGAGGGGAGGTCGCCTACGCAAAAGGCGTTGGCGACCTGGGCTTTTACCAGGTGGGAGGCGTTGCCCAGCAGGTCATTGCGGCCTACAATATTCAGGTCATCGGCGCTGAGCTGGCCTCTAGCCCAGCGGACCAGGTCGAAATTCCGGGTTTTGTACCGGGCGGGGTAGAGCAGGGGCATATTCTTCAGGTCCTCGGGGGTGATTTTATCCAACTTGGACCAGGGGCTGCCCTGCCAGGTAAAGATGCCCATACGGTCGCAGCCTGGCAGCCGGAGGGATTCGTATTTGGTAATATTGATGGGTTCCAGGAGCACGCCAAAATCAAACAGGCCGTGTTCCAGTTTTTCTTCGATGGTATCGGCATTGCCGGTGGAAAATTCACAGGTAATGGCCGGGTACTGCTGGTGGAGCTGGCTGAACAGCTGGGCAATCCAGTGCATCAGGTGGGTTTCTCCTGCTCCGATGCGGATGCAGCCGTTGATTTCTACTTCATCGTTTTTCAGTTCTTCTTCTGTCTGGGACACCAGGGACAGAATTTCTTCCGCTCGCTGGCGCAGGTGCATACCTTCCTCGGTGAGAATGGTGCTGCGGTTGCTGCGGATGAAGAGCTGTTTGCCCAGTTCCCGTTCCAGGTCGGCAATCTGCCGGGACAGGGTGGGCTGGGTTACGTGGAGCACATTGGCGGCTTCCGTTATATTTTCTTCCCGGGCAACGGCCAGGAAATAATATAGGGTACGTAGTTCCATATCTTCACCTTCTATAAAGAGTTCACTGTTTTCTTATATTGTACTTGTTTTAGGGCGGAAACACAATACGCAAATTGTATACTGAAAAGTGCAGAATAAGCATTTTACATCATTTTGCCCACTTGGTATCATGATAGGGAAGAAACGCTGCCTTTTGCAAAGCAGCAGTATCTGGCCCCCGGGGGCCAGCTTCAGGGAGAAGAAAATCTATGAAAAAGCTGTTGATTGTATATTATTCCTGGTCCTGCGGGAACACCAAGCGGATTGCAGAGCTGCTGCAAAAGGAAACGGGCGGAGCGCTGCAGCGGCTGGAAACAGTAGTGCCCTATGAGGGTTCTTATAATGACGTGGTGGCCCAGGGCCAAAGGGAAGTGAACCGGCATTACCAGCCGGCCTTGAAACCGCTGGAAAAGGATCCTAAGGACTATGATATTATTGTGCTGGGTACGCCTACCTGGTGGTATACCATGGCGCCGGCCATGAGCACGTTCCTGGCGGAGCATTCCCTGGCAGGAAAAACGGTGGTGCCCTTCAGTACCCACGGGGGCTGGCCGGGACACGCCATTAAAGACCTGGAAGGGGCGGCCAAGGGGGCCAAGTGCCTGCTGCCTAAGGAAGTGCAGTTTGACTCCACCGGCGGGGATCAATTGATCACCCCGGAGAAGGAACTGGAGGCCTGGTGCAGGGAGGTGGCGGCGCTGTGACGCAGGAATGGGATAAGGTCCGGCAGAATCTGGCGGACGCCGGGTGCCCGGACTCTTTTGTGGCCACCTATCAGGTGCTGGAAAACACGGAGGAAAAGATTTCCTCTCTGCGCCGGTACCGGCGGGAACTATTGGGAAAAATCCATGACGAACAGAAAAAACTGGACTGCCTGGATTATCTGATTTATACCTTACAGAAAGAAGGAAAAACAGAATGACAACTTTGGAAGACATCAAGAAGGAAAGCCCCTTTGCTATGGGGGGAGAGAATGTGGATTATGCCAAGTTTTTTGACGGCACCAGCTATTTGAATATGCTGTCCCTGAAGCAAGTGGTGGTGGGCAACGTGACTTTTGAACCGGGCTGCCGGAACCATTGGCACATCCATCACGCCACCAAGGGCGGCGGCCAGATTCTGCTGGTAACCGCTGGCCGGGGCTATTACCAGGAATGGGGCAAGCCGGCCCAGGAACTGAAACCGGGCGATGTGGTGAATATTCCTGCCGGGGTGAAGCATTGGCACGGGGCTGCTCCTGACTCTGCTTTCCAGCATCTGGCCATTGAAGTGCCGGGAGAAGGCACCAGCAATGAATGGTGCGAGGCTGTGGATGAAGAGGAATATAAGAAGTTGAAATAAGAATTGAATAAAATCCTGACTGGGGAAGTGGTCTCCAGTCAGGATTTTTTAAATCAGGATTTTTGGTTTAGGATTAAGCATTAGAAAAACTTATCAAATACGCCGGAAAGTCGAATTGCTCCTGGGAATTCTGCTTTATATAATTAAGGCAAGAATACAAAGGGAAGCAGGATTCCCAGAAGGAGTATAGAATGATGGATAAAGAAGTAATGCTTGTGACCGGCGCTGGACAGATTAGCATGGCCATTGCCCGGAGAGTGGGGTATGGCAAGAAAATCGTCATGGGCGACAAAAATATAGAAAATGCCAAGGCCATTGCCCAGATTGTGAACGGGGCGGGGTATGACGTGGAGGTGCTGGAGATGGACCTGTCTTCCCGGGAGTCCATCCGGCGGCTGATTGCCAAGGGGCAGGAGTATGGGCCCATTACCCGGCTGGTGAATGGGGCGGGGGTATCGCCCTCCCAGGCACCTATTGAAGCCATCCTGAAAGTGGATTTGTACGGCACGGCGGTGCTTCTCGAGGAAGTGGGCAAGGTGATTGCTCCTGGGGGCTGCGGGGTGACCATTTCCAGCCAATCGGGCTGGCGGATGCCCCAGCTGACGCCGGAGGAGGACCGGGCTCTGGCCACGGCCCCCACGGAAGAACTGCTGCAGTTGGACCTGCTCCAGCCGGGCAATATCCGGGATACGCTGCACGCCTACCAGCTGGCCAAGCGCTGCAACGAAAAGCGGGTTATGGGACAGGCGGTGGAATGGGGGAAACGGGGCGCCCGGATTAACGCCATTGCTCCGGGGATTATTGTGACGCCTTTGGCCCTGGATGAATTTAACGGGCCCCGGGGAGATTTCTATAAGAATATGTTTGCCAAGTGCCCGGCAGGCCGCCCGGGGACTGCGGACGAAGTGGCCAATGTGGCCGAGCTGTTGCTGAGTGAACGGGCTGCCTTTATTACGGGGTCCACTTTTTTGATGGACGGGGGCGCTACGGCTTCCTATTATTACGGACCCTTGCAGCCGAAAGCTTAAAAAGGAGAGGATAGCATGAATGCTTTTACGTATCAATACAATACGAAAGTCCTGTTTGGAGAAGCTTCTGCGGTAAAGAACCTGCCGGCAGAACTGGCCAAGGTGGGGAAGACGGTGCTTTTGGCCTACGGCGGCGGTTCTATCAAACGGAACGGCATTTACCAGGAACTGCTGGGGCTGCTCCAGCAGGCGGGCAAGCAGGTGGTGGAATTTACGGGTATTATGTCCAACCCTACCTACGCCAAGGTGCAGGAAGGGGCGGCGCTGGCCAGAGACCGGAAGGTGGACTTTATTCTGGCCGTGGGCGGCGGCTCCGTGCTGGACTGCTGCAAGGTGGTATCGGCCCAGGCCAAGCTGGACGGGGACCTGTGGGACTACGAATACAGTGAGAAGAAGGTGCCCACGGAGTTCATTCCCATGGGGGCAGTGGTGACTTCCTTTGGCACTGGGGCAGAAATGAACAACGGGGCGGTCATCACCCACACGGACAAGAAGGTGAAGGGCGCTCTGTGGGGGGCTTTCTACAGCTTTGCAGTGCTGGATCCACTGTACACCAAGACCATGCCCTTTAGTCAGGTGGCTTCTGGGTCTTTTGATTCCCTGAGCCACTGCATGGAAACGTACATGGGTACGCCCCGGAGCACCAACCTGAGCGATGAAATCAACGAGGCCTGCCAGCGCAGCATTATCCGGAACCTGCGGGCCAGCGTGCAAAATCACGAGGATATGCAGGCCAGAAGTGAGCTGCTGTGGGCGGCGGCCATGGCGGAAAACGGTATGCTGAAACTGGGCAAAGTCACGGACTTTCAGGCTCATATGCTGGAACACCAGCTGGGAGCCTACACGGACTGCAACCACGGCCAGGGGCTGGCGGTAATCCACCCGGTGCTGTACCGGCATATGCTGGCAGAAGGGGCGGAGCAGTTTGCCCGGCTGGCGGTGAATGTGTGGGGTGTAGACCCGGCGGGGAAGACCCAGGCTGAATTGGCCCAGGCTTTTGTGGAGGCTCTAGGGGCTTTCATCAAAGAAGTGGGGCTGCCTACCAGTTTTGCCCAAATGGGCATTCCGGCGGACACCGACTGGAAGGCCATTGCGGACAGTACGGTGCTCACCGGCGGCTGCTGCAAGCGGTTTGGAAAGGAAGAGCTGCTGGCGGTGCTGGAGGAGTGTAAGTAAGGTAGTTTGTGCGGTCTGCGGACTTCCTGGCGATGGTGCGGGGAATCCCCGAGCGGTTCGCTGGCCAGAAATGATGGGGTTAAACCTCATCCGTCGCCTTGCGGCGCCACCTTCTCCACCCTGGTGTGCTCCCCGTCAAGTAGACAGTTCCTAATAATATAAACCTCTACGCC